>NZ_JAPTFX010000079.1:0-20742 GCF_030985895.1 Stenotrophomonas sp. Sm6012
CCCCCACCTTGCCCCCGCCCCTACCGATGCCCGGTGAATTCAGTCTCCACGGAGTGTTCGTCCCGACCCTGCTCGGGTTGATGGTGTTGGCCTATCTGGTCAACAGCGGCCTGCACGCGCTGCTGCAGCGTGCCGGCGCCTACCGCCATGTATGGCACCCGGCGCTGTTCAACCTGGCGCTGTACGGGATCGTGCTTGGCCTGCTGTTCCACCTCCTGCGTTGGATGCAATCGTGAACAAGATCGTGAAGAAGACCCTGCCGGTGCTGCTCACCAGCGCAGCCGTGATCGTGGCCCTGCTGGTGCTGCGCCAACTGTGGGTCTATTACATGGATGAGCCATGGACCCGCGACGCCCATGTCGGCGCCGACGTGGTGCAGATGGCGCCTGACGTGTCCGGGCTGGTGGAAACGGTGGACGTGGCCGACAACCAGGCAGTGAAGAAGGGCGACCTGTTGTTCGTGGTCGACCGCGCGCGCTATCGCATCGCACTGGAGCAGGCCAGGGCCAGCCTGGCCGAGCGCCAGGCCTCGGTGGCGCAGCTGCGCCGCGAGATCGGCCGCGACCGCAGCCTGCAGGACCTGGTCGCCGCCGAGGACGCCGAAGTGCGCCGCGCCAAGCTGCAGGCTGCACAGGCGGCGCTGGCCACCGCGCAGGCTGCGGTCGACCTGGCCGAGCTCAACCTGGGCCGCACCGAGGTGCGCGCTCCGGCCGATGGCCGGGTCAACGACCGCACCCTGCGTGTGGGCGACTACGTGGTGGCCGGCAAGCCGGTACTGGCGCTGCTGGATACCGGCTCGTTCCGCATTGATGGCTACTTCGAGGAAACCCGCCTGCGCGGCGTGGCGCCGGGGCAGAGCGTCGACATCCGCCTGATGGGCGAATCGACCCCGCTGCGCGGCCATGTCGAGAGCATCGCTGCCGGCATCGAGGACCGCTACCGCAGCAACGGCAGCAGCCTGCTGCCGAACGTGACCCCGGCTTTCGACTGGGTGCGGCTGGCGCAACGTATCCCGGTGCGCATCAGCATCGACGAGGTGCCCGAGGGCGTGGAACTGATCGCCGGCCGCACCGCCACGGTGACCGTCCAGACCAGCAGCACGAAGCACGCAGGCAAGGCCGGCACCGCGCCGACACAGGCGGGCCTGTGAACGCCGCCCTGCCCCGTCTCGGCCTGATCGTCGCGCTGGCCAGCCTGGCCGCGTGCAGGACCGTCGGCCCCGACTACGCCCTGCCGGACGGTTCGGCGTTCAAGCGGCCGCAGGCCAATGCGGCCTTCATTGACACCCAGAACCCGCAGGTGGCCGCCAACCAGGCGCTGCCCGACCGCTGGTGGTCGCTGTACAACGACCCGGTGCTGGACGGGCTGATTACCCAGGCGCTGCGCGACAACGTGGAACTGAAGGCCGCCGATGCGCATCTGCGCCGTGCCGCTGCCGTATACGAGCAGGCGCTGGACGCGGGCGGCTTCGAGTACGAGGCCGAGGCCGGCGTCAGCCGCGCGCAGCTGTCGGCCGAATCGTTCCTGCAGGAGCATGAGCTGCCGGTGATCAACCTGGCCGACGGCAAGTTCGCGGTCAGCTACCAGTTCGACCTGTTCGGCAAGCTCAAGCGCGGTGCGGAAGCGGCGCGCGCCGACGAACAGTCGGTGGCGGCGGCACGCGACCTGGCCCAGGTCAGCGTGGTTGCGCAGGTGGCCGACAGCTACCTGGAAATCTGCCACGCCAACCACGAGCTGCATGTGGCCGAGCACTCCCTGCAGCTGCAGCAGCGCAGCCGTTCAGTCACCCAGCGCCTGATCGATGCCGGCCGCGGCACGCCGCCGGAGCTGGCCCGCGCCAATGCCCAGGTGGCGGTGCTGGAAGCTGCGCTGCCGCCGCTGCAGGCGCAGCGCTCGGCGGCCGCCTATTCGCTCGCTGCCCTGCTCGGGCAGACCCCGGGCCAGCTGCCGGCCGGTGTGATCGACTGCGCGCACGCGCCCGCCCTGGCGCAGCCGTTGCCGGTGGGCGATGGTCGTGCGCTGCTGCAGCGTCGCCCGGACGTGCGCCAGGCCGAACGCAAGCTGGCCTCGGCCACCGCGCGGATTGGCGTGGCCACCGCCGAGCTGTACCCGGACATCCGCCTGGGGGCCTCGCTCGGTGCCGCCGGCCTGCTGGAAGACTTCGGCACGCCGATGACCCAGCAGTGGTCGATCGGCCCGTTGATCTCGTGGACGTTGCCGTCGTCCGGTACCCACGCCCGCATCCACGCCGCCGAAGCCGGTGCCGATGCGGCGCTGGCCGAGTTCGACCACACCGTGCTGCAGGCGCTGCGCGAGACCCAGACCGCACTGGACCGCTACGCGCAGGACCTGCACCGGCTGCAGGCGCTGCGCACCGCGCAGGAACAGGCCGCGCTGGCCGCCGAGCAGAACCGCCGGCTGTACCAGGGCGGCCGCACGCCGTACCTGTCCAGCCTGGATGCCGACCGCAGCCTGGCCACCAGCGATGCCACCCTGGCTGCGGCCGAGGCGCAGGTCTCACGCGACCAGATCCACCTGTTCCTGGTGCTGGGTGGCGGCTGGCAGGCCAGCGCCGCCGCGCCCAGCGCCTCGACCGCCGCGAAGTAAACCATGAACGCGCTGACCGACCGCCAGGCCTGGCTGTTCTCGATCAAGACCTACCTGGCCGCGGTGGCCGCGCTGTACATCGCCATGGCCGGCAACCTGTCGCGCCCATACTGGGCGATGGGCACGGTGTACATCGTCAGCCAGCCGCTGCTGGGCCCGACCCGCGCCAAGGGCGTGTACCGCATCGTCGGCACGCTGGTGGCCGGCCTGGCCACCCTGCTGGTACTGCCGGCGCTGGTGGAGACGCCACTGGTGCTGAGCGCGGCGATGTCGATCTGGCTGGCCGGCTGTCTGTTCATGGCGCTGCTCAACCGCGGCCCGCGCGGCTACGCGTTCCTGCTGGCCGGCTACACCACCGCCTTCATCGGCTTCCCGGCCGTGACCTCGCCGGAAACCATCTTCGACACCGTGGTGGCACGCAGCGAGGAGATCATCCTCGGCACGGTGGTGGCGGTGCTGTTTGCTTCGCTGCTGTTCCCGGCCTCGGTGCGGCCGATGCTGCGCGCGCGCATCGGCACCTGGATGGAGGACGCCGCGCAGTGGTGCCGGCAGATTCTTGAACGTGGCCGCGCGCACGCGCCACGCAACCGGCTGGCCGCCGACCTGGTGCAGTTCGAGGCGCTGATCGAATTCCTGCGCCGCGATGATCCGCGCCATGCCGGTTCGGCGGTGTCGATGGAGCGCCTGCGCGAGCGCATGCTGCTGCTGTTGCCGGTGCTGTCGTCGATCGCCGATCGGCTGAGTGCGCTGCGCAGCGACGGCCAGGCCCTTCCCGAAGGACTGCCCGCACTGGTCGATGACATCCACGACTGGCTGGACGGGCCCACCAACGCCAGTGAGTACGCCCGGCTGCGCGCGCGCATCAGTGCGCTGAAGCCGCAGGTGGACCGCGACCTGCAGCACCTGCAGCTGGCCAGCCTGCTGCTGCGCCTGGAGGAACTGGTGGACCTGTGGCAGGACTGCCGCACGCTGCAGCAGGCGATCGACCATGGCACCGCACCGCTGGACCGCGCGCACTACCGCATCCGCACCGAACGGGTGGCCGCCGACAAGCACGTCGACTACGGCATGGCGCTGTTCTCCGCGCTCAGTGCCGGCGTGGCGCTGATGAGCTACTGCGTGTTGTGGATCGCACTGGGCTGGGAAGGCGGTGGCAACGGCGCGATGATGGCCGCGGTGACCGCCGCGTTCTTCGCCGCGCAGGACGACCCGGCGCCGAGCATGGTGTCGTTCCTGGTATGGGCCATGGTCGCTTCGGTAGTGGCCGGCGTGTACCTGTTCGGTGTGTTCCCGGCCGTGCACGACTTCGGCCTGCTGGTACTGGTGCTGGCGGTGGTGTTCCTGCCGCTGGGACTGATGCTGCATCACCCGAAGAGCGCGCTGTTCGCACTCCCGCTGACGGTGAACCTCGCCGCGCTGCTGAGCCTGCAGAACACCTACAGCGCCAACATCCAGACCTTCCTCAACTCCTCCATCGCGATGTTCATCGGCATTGGCTTTGCAGTGGTGATGACCCGCCTGTTCCGTTCGGTGGGTGCCGAGTGGACCGCACGCCGGCTGGTGCGGCAGGGCTGGACCACGCTGGCCGAAGCCGCCGAAGGCCGCGGCCAGCAGGACCGCCAGCGCTTTGCCGCGCGCATGCTCGACCTGCTGGGCCTGCTCGCACCGCGCCTGGCGGCGACACCCGAGGGAAGTGACATCGCCTCGGTGGACATGCTCAACGAGGCCCGCATCGGCCTGAACATCCTGCAGCTGCGCCGCGCCCGCCTGGAACTGCCCGAGCGCAGCCGCGAGGCGGTCGAGCACATCCTGGAGGAGATCGCCGCGCACTACCGGCGGCAGATTGCCGCGCGCAGGCCGATTGTGGCCGCCGAAGCGCTGCGCGAGCGGCTGGATACCTCACTGGGCCGGGTTGGCAGCGTGGCGGCCTGCAAGGCACGCGACGAGGCGCTGATGGGCCTGATCGGCCTGCGCTTCGCGCTGTTCCCGGAGGCGAAGGCATTGGCGCCAGGGTGGGCGGACGCCGGCGTTGCATCGGCCTGATAATGCTCGGCAGTGCCGGGCCATCCCCGGCGGCCTTTCGCCATGGCAACAGGACGGTTCAATGAGTTACGACATGATGGTGTTCGAGGCGAGCGTCGCCCCACGCGAGGCCGCGGCTTTCATCGCCTGGTTCGAGAAGCAGACGCAGTGGAACGAGCGCCACGAGTACGATGACCCGGCGGTCAGCAGCCCGGCACTGCAGGCGTGGTTCGCGGAGATGGCACAGGAATTCCCGCCAATGAACGGGCCGTTGAGCAATGACGACGATGATCGTGCCGAGGTGACCGAGTACAGCATCGGTAGTCAGGTGATCTACGGCGCGTTTGCCTACTCGGTGGCAGAGCATGCACATGGCCGCGTACAGGATCTGGCCGAGAAGCACGGCGTGGGCTTCTTCGATGTGAGCGCCGATGAAGCGGCGATCGTGTTCCCCGATGGCCTGGTCCTGATCGCGTAGATCCACGCCGAAACGATCGAAGCGCGCTTCTGTAGGGTCGAGCCATGCTCGACTCCGGGGTCCATCTGCCGAGCATGGCTCGGCTCTACAGGAAGCGCGTCGCGCCCGCGTCAGAACAGCGTGCCCTGCACCGTGGGCTGTTCGATGCGCACCGGTGCTTCGGCCACCTCTTCCGCGCCCAGCCGCCAGGCCAGCCCCCCCAACCGGATGGCGTGGCGCTTCAATGCGGCCTGCAGCACCTCGGCGCTGCCCGCCACATGCAGCACCTGGCGGGCGCGGGTCAGGCCGGTGTAGACCAGTTCGCGTGACAGCACGCGGCTGTCCTGGCGCGGCAGCTGCAACCACACTTCGTCGAACTCCGAACCCTGCGCCTTGTGCACGGTCATCGCGAAGGCGCTTTCGTGCGCCGGCAGTGCGGCCGGGTGGAAGGCGCGTGGCTGGTCGACGCTGTCGCCGGGGAACCAGGCCACCATCGCGCCGCTGCCATCGCGCAGGCAGATGCCGATATCGCCATTGAACAGGCGGTGACGGTAGCTGTTCTCGGTGACCAGCAGCAGCCGGCCCTGGAAGTAGCCCGGGGTATTGCCGGCCAGCAGCTGTTCAATGCGGCTGTTGAGCCCGCGTGCGCCCTGCGGCCCTTCGCGTAGTGCGGTCAGCACGCGCAGGCGTCCGGCCTGCTGCAGGGCGAGTACCGGATCGGCGGCATCGGCCAGCGCGCGCCAGTGGCCCAGCAGGTGCTCGCGCTGGCCACGCAACGGGTCGGCTTCGCCTTCGTGGAAGTGCACGCCCGCCAGTTCACCGCTGCGCAGCAGCTGCAATGCGACGCTGCTGTCGCCTTCGCGCACGGCATGCGCGAGCGGTGCCAGGTCCAGTGCATCACTCTGCCGGTAACCGCGCTGCAGCTGCACACGGCGCCCGGCAAAAGCGCGTGGTGCGGCCTGCGGCTGCAACGTGACCGGCGCCAGCAGGCCATGCAACGCCTGCGCATCGTCGGCACGGGTGCCGATGCCATCACCGCTGGCACGCAGGATGGCGCTGAGCACGTCGCCGGCTTCCACCGACGGCAGCTGATCGGGGTCGCCAAGCAGGATCAGCCGGGTGCCACTGGCGATCGCATCAACCAGCTTGGCCATCATCGGCAGATCGATCATCGAGGCTTCGTCGACCACCACCACGTCCACCGGCAGCGGATTGTCGGCGTGGTGGCGGAAGCGCGGTGAATCGGGAATCACCCCGAGCAGGCGATGCAGGGTGGTGCCGGTGCTGGGCAGTGCCGCGCACAGCGCCGGGTCCAGCCCTTGTTCCTGCAGGCGTTGCACGGCGACGCGCAGGCTCTCGGCCATGCGCTCGGCGGCGCGACCGGTGGGCGCGGCCAGTGCGACCTCGGGCAGCGGCTGGCCGGCCTGCCGGGCCTGTGCGGCCAGCAGCAGCAACAGGCGCGCGATGGTGGTGGTCTTGCCGGTACCGGGACCGCCGGTGACCAGCGCCAGCGGATGGCGCAGGGTCACGCCGGCCGCGCGCGCCTGGTGATCTTCGCTGCCCGACGCCTGCGGGAACAGCTGCGCGAACAATGGTGCCAACGCCGCCATGTCCGGCACCGGCATCGGATGCCGGCCGATGCGCTGCAGCCCGGCGGCCAGCTGGCGTTCGTACTCGCGGTAGCGGCGCAGGTAGAGCAGGCCGTTTTCCAACACCAGCGGTGCGTCCTCGGCGATGGCCTCGGCCTGCTCCGGCGTCGCCACCCACGGCGACGCACGCAGCTGCGCCAGCCAGTCCTGCGCGGCAGGCCACTCGGGCACGCCTTCCAGCAGCCGCTGTGGTTGCGCCGGATCGAACGCTGCATGGCCTTGCGAGACCGCCAGCGACGCCAGCGCGGCGGCCAGCGCCACGCCGTCCGGGGTGTCGTCGCGCAGTCGCTGCAGGCTGGTCGCCAGTGCGTGGTCGAGGGTGCGCAGCAGGCCTTTCTGGTGCAGTTCCTTCAGCAGGCTCATGCGCTGGCTCCACGGGCACGTGCGGCCAGCTCGGCCTGGGCCTGTTCGCCACCGGCGAACAACGCGTCGAGTGCATCGACCAGCGCCAGCGGGAAACGATCCACATGCACGCCGTTGCCGGCGGCATCCAGGCCGCGGCAGAACAGGTAGCGGATGCCACCCATGTCGCGCTCGTAGTCATAGGCCGCGCCCAGGCGGAAACGCAGCCAGCGATGCAGCGCCACCGTATAGATCAGCGCCTGCAGGTCGTACTCGCTGTGGCGCATGGCAATGGCCAGCAGGTCCGGGCTGTAGCCCGGCAGGCGGTTGGATTTGTAGTCGAGCACGTACCAGCGCCCGTCGCGCACGTAGGTGAGGTCGATCATGCCGGTCATCAGCCCTTCCAGCCGACGGCGCTGGCCAAAACCACGGCGCGCACTGGAAACCCCATGTGCGTGCAGCACCTGCAACAGCGCCGGCACCGCGGTCGGCTCGATGGCGAAATGGAAGTCGATTTCCGCACGGCGCTCGCCTTCATCCAGGCTGTACAGCGCACCGCCCTCGGGCAGCGGCACGGTCAGGGTGTGGCCGACCAGTGGCACCAGTACTGCCTCGCCATCGTCCAGGTCGGCGTCGGCGTAGCCTTCGTCGTGCAGCGCCTTGCGCAGCACCTCGGCCTGCCCCTCAGGGGCTTCCAGGCCCGGTCGCCAATCACCCCAGGCGGCGAAGTCGACGTTCTCCATCGCCTCGTGCAGCACATTGCCGAAGCGGCTGCCCATGAAGCGCGGGTCGATCGGCGTGCTGTCCCCGGCGGCCGCAGCGGGCTCCGGCAACGCCGGCTCCAACGGCAGTTCCGGGCCCGCCGGTTCGTCGGCGGCGGGCGCCGGCAGCTCGGTGGCGGCGGCTTCGATGTCACTGCCGGCACCGGCATCGGCGTGCGCCAGCTGGGTGAAGCTGTATACCCACCAGTCGTGCGGCACGCGCCGGGTCAGTGCGCGCACGGCAGGCAGCTCACCCTCCACTTCGGCGGCGAGCTGCGGCAGTGAGGCCGGCGCTTCGCTGTCATCAATATGCACGTCATCATGGGCGCGCAGCATTTGCAGATCACCCAGCAACGGCGCGAGCCGCGTCTTTGCCAGCCCGGCCAGATCGCCCACCGCAATCCACAGCGCATGCTCGGCGCGGGTCAGGCCGACATACAGCAGGCGCGCGTCCTCGGCGCGCTGTTCGCGCTCGCGCTGGGCGCTGGCCGTTTCCCAGGCCTCGTTCTTGTCCAGCTTCCAGTGCAGCTGGCGCTCGCCAGCCACGTGCACGGTGCAGTGCGAGGCGCTGTTCGGTGCACCGCCGTCGATGCCGACGAAGGGCAGGAATACCAGCGGATACTCCAGGCCCTTGCTCTTGTGCAGGGTGATGATCTGCACGCGGCGCGCATCCGATTCCAGGCGCAGCAGCTGCTGCTCGTCATCCTGGTCGGCGCTGGCCATCTGCCCCTGCAGCCAGTCCAGCAGGCCGTGCATGCCCAGCGCCTGCGCCGAGGCTTCCTGCAGCAGTTCGCCCAGCTGCAGGTAGTTGGTCAGGCGGCGCTCGCCGTCGATCAGCGCCAGCAGGCGTTCGCCCTGTGCGGCGCAGACATCGGCGATCACTGCGAACGGCCCACCGCGCTGCCAGCGCTCGCGCCAATGCAGCAGCTGCGCCTGGAACCCACGTTGCAGGTCGCCCTCGCGTTCCATCGCCGCGATCGCACTCGCCCGCTGGCCAAGCAGCACGGTCGCCAGCGCTGTTCGCAGCCGCCCTTCATCGGCCGGTTGCAGCAGTGCCAGCAGCAGCGCGCGCAGATCACGTGCCTCGCTGGTGGCGAACAGGCTCTGCTTGCCCGCCGCCACGGCGGGAATACCGACCGCTGCCAGCGCGCGCTGCACCAGCGTCGCCTCGCGGTGCGAGCGCACCAGAACCGCAATATCGCCCGGCTGCACCGGGCGCCCACGCAACACGGCGTTACCGGCGCGCGCATCGACCAGGACCTGGTGGATCGCGGCCACGCACGCCTGGGTGGCTGCGTCGCGCGAGGCATCGGCACTCATCGCCTTGTCGCCGCCGCTGCGCAGCACGCGCAGGGTCAGTGCCACGGCGGCCTCGCCATTACGCAGGTAATCTGCATCGATGCGCACGCCACCAGGTCGCACCGGTTCGAACTGGATGTCGCGCTCGAGAAACGCGTCTTCGCCACCGTTGTCGTACAGCGCCTGCAGGGCACGCAGCACGGCCGGGCGTGAACGGAAGTTCTGGTCGAGCACCGGTGCCTGCTGCGCCACCTGTTTGGCCTTCAGGTAGGTATGGATGTCGCCACCGCGGAAACCGTAGATCGCCTGCTTCGGATCGCCGATCAGGAACAGCGCCGGCGCCAGGCCCAGCTCGCGCACTTCCGGCGAATCGCCGAACACGGTGTGGAAGATGCCCCACTGGCGGTCGTCGGTGTCCTGGAACTCATCGACCAGCGCGATGCGGTACTGCGCGCGCAGCTGCCTGACCAGCGCCAGGCGCTGCGGCCCTTCCAGGGCCAGTGCCACGCCATCGATCAGGTCGTCGTAGGTCTGCACACGACGCGTGCGCTTCAGCGCCTGCAGGCGCTGCGTGGCTTCCGCGCGAAGCGCGTGCAGAAAATTCAGCGCGGTGGCACGCAACCAGGCATCGCGCTCGGCCAGCAGCGCGACGTAGCGGGCCAGCGGCCCCTGCAGCGGCGATGATGGCGTGCGCTCGGCGAATTTCTTGTTGGTCTTGGCGGCCAGCGCCTCCGGCAGCAGCGCCGGCAGGCGTTCGTTGGCCAACAGCTCGCGCGGATCGGCGCGCTCGGCCCAGGCCAGCAGCTGCCGGCCCAGCGGATGCAGCCAGCCCAGCTTGTACGACACGCCGTTGATCCACTTGTTGTCGACCGCATCACAGAGGTCGAAGAAGAACGGCTCGCCATGCTCGCGCAGCGCCTGTTGCAGTTCGGCAGCGTTGGCCTGCAATGCCGGATGTGGATCGGTCGGCACCACCGGCTGTGGCAACGGATGCAGTGGCGGCGCCGCCAGCAGCGCGCGCAGATCGGCGGCCAGTGCATCCGGGGTGGACCACAGCCAGGTCAGCGGCTCCAGCGTGGCCGGATCATTGGCGTGCACGCGCCACAGATCGGCGGCGAGCTCTTCCAGAAGCTCGCGGTCACTGGCCAGCAGCTCCGGCGGATCGAAGGTATGGCCGCTTTCCAGCGCGTGCTCGCGCAGCACGCGGGTGCAGAAGCCGTGGATGGTGAAGATCGAAGCCAGGTCGATCTCGTCGGCGGCGACCTGCAGGCGACGCTTCAGCGCAGCGGCGCTCTCGGTGCCACCCTGCAGATGGCGCTGCAGCACCTCCCGCGTCAAGCGCACATCCGGTGCCTCGCCCTCGGCCGGTTCCAGATCGACCAGGCGCGCGGCCAGCGCCAGCCGCTCGCGGATGCGCTTGCGCAGTTCCTGGGTGGCGGCGTCGGTGAAGGTCACCGCCAGGATCTGGCCGATGCGCAGCCCCTGCTCCACCACCAGGCGGGTGAACAGCGTGGCCAGGGTGAAGGTCTTGCCGGTGCCGGCGCTGGCCTCGATCAGGCGGATGCCCTCCAGTGGCAGGGCCAGGTAGGGATCGCCCGCCATGCGCTGGGATTCCTCATCTGCGATGGCGCTGTTCATGCGCTGCCCTCCTGGCCTGCCGCGGCGCCCAGGGTGCGGCCTTCCCGCACCGCACTGAAGACCACTTGGCTGTTGCGCAGCAGATCGGCGTAGCCGGCATCGGTGGCGAACGGATCGGCACCGCGCAACAGCAGCTGCCAGGCGTCGCTGCTGGATTCACCCCAGCTGCGGTCGCTGCCATGCCACTGCTTCCAGCCTTCGCTGCGCTGTTTCTCGCCGTCCGTGTTGTAGAGCACCCAGCCGGTATAGGGGGCGAAGCGCAGCGGTTCACGCAGGCCACGCTGGCGCAGCTGCAGCAGTGCGCGCAGCGCGGCGCGGGCAGCAGGCACGCTCAGTGCTGGCAGCACATGCGGGCCCGGACCGGCATCGCCGCCATCGTGGAACTGCACCAACGGCAGGGCATCGCCGGCGGCGTTGGCCAACAGCCAGTCCAGGCCCTGGCGGATCACCGCATTGCCGTTGAGGGTGCCGGCGCGCAGGCGCACCAGCCCTTCGGGATGCCGATCGGTCACCCGCCCATGCAGCCGCACGCCGTCGATATCGACTTCATACCGGCGGCTTTCCAATGGTTCGCCCTGCATCCAGCCCAGCAGCGCGCTGGCATACGGACGGGTCTTCAGCTGCTCCACTTCGAACTGGCGCTCACCCAATGCACCGGAGGGCAGCAGGCCACGCGCGCGCAACCGCGGATACAGCGGCTCGCTGTCGCCATTGAGCGTGGCACGCACCACCGCCGCCTGCACGCTGCGCTTTTCCGGGCCGCGCGAGGACAGCACCAGCGGCTCCAGGTCATCCACTTCTTCAACCTCGTCGGCCAGGCGCAGGCCCAGCGACTGCGCCAGGAACTGCCCGGCCGGGTCACACAGGAAGCGGCGCAGGGTATCGAGTGCGACCTCGTTCTCCACGGCATCGTCGAGCGGTGGCGGCAACGGCGCGTCGAACCAGGGCAGCAGGCCACCCCGCTGGCCGGTGAGGCGACCGGCCGCCGGATGCCACTGCCGCCGATAGCTGAATCGACGCGGATCGCCATCGCCGAACGCAGCAGGCGAGAACGGCTGCAGGGCATGGCGAACGGTGAAGTCGCGCACCGCCATCGTCGGATCCAGGTGATAGGCGGCAGCGGCATCGATCAGTTCACTGACCAGCACCGATGGCTCACGCACACTGCCATCGCGCGGATCGGCGCCGAGGTAGCTCAGGTAGAACACCTCCTGCGCAGCGGCAAACAGCTGCAGGAACAGGAAGCGGTCGTCCTCGCGAGTGGAACGGTCACCCGGGCGGCGCCGCGGTGTATCCAGCTCGGCGGTGAGCTGGTTGAGTCCCGCGGCCGGGTCGCGACGCGGGAAATCGCCGTCATTCAGGCCCAGCACGCAGATCACCCGGAATGGCAGCAGGCGCATCGGCACCATGCGGCCGAAGCTGATGCCACCGGTCAGCAACGGTGCGCGCGTGTCGGCC
This sequence comes from Stenotrophomonas sp. Sm6012, assembly GCF_030985895.1. NCBI lineage: Bacteria > Pseudomonadati > Pseudomonadota > Gammaproteobacteria > Lysobacterales > Lysobacteraceae > Stenotrophomonas > Stenotrophomonas sp. Sm6012. Next base: position 12,234 of record NZ_JAPTFX010000079.1, read on the forward strand.
TCGCCCAGTGCCCCGGCGAAGTGCGCACGCACCACCTCCGGTGGCACGCCTTCGTTGAAGCCGGCCTTGGCAGCGTCCTCGGCAAACTGGTTGAGCAGCTTGCGCAGGCGCTCCAGCGCGCGCTGGCTGTTGGGCGAACTGGGCGCGGTCGGCAGCAGCGCGTCCAGCAGCGACAGCAGGCGCTGCCGCCACTGCGCCGGGGTCAGCAGTTCGCCGAGTCGGCGCTGGTAGACCGCCAGTACGCGCAGCAGGCGCAGCAGCCGGTCCAGCGCTTCCAACGCACCGCCCTCCAGCTCGATCCACGGCGCCACACCGGCCAGGTCGGCCTCGCTACCGGTGGCATGGCCAAGCACCAGCCGGTCCAGCGCGAACTGCCAGGTGTAGGCATCGTCGGCCGGTGCCTGGTGCTGGTCGCGATGCTTCGCATCCAGGCCCCAACGCGCACCCGCCTGCTGCAGCCAACCATGCAGGCGGTCGAAGTCCACCGCTTCCAGACCGGCCGCCTCGGCCAGCGGTGCGCTGGCCAGCAGGTCCAGCACCTCGTTCAGGCCAAAGCGCGAGACCGGCAGGCCCAACAGATGCACGAACACATCGGCCAGCGGCTCGCCGGCCAGTGGGCTGCTGTCGGCCAGCGCATAGGGGATGTGCTCCTCTTCGCCGCCACGGCCGCCGAACACGGCTTCCAGGTACGGCACGTACGGATCGATGTCCGGCGCCAGCACCGCGATCTCGCGGGCCTGCAGCGGCGGGTCGAAACGCGCGTCCTGCAGCAGGCTGCGCAGCTGGTCGTGCAGCACCTGCAGTTCGCGCAGGCGGGTGTGGCAGGCGTGCACCTGCAGGCTGGGATCGTCGCTGCGCAGCCCGTCGCGCAGCTCGCCCGAAGGCAGCGCACGGCGATGGAACAGATCGCGCTGCAGGCGATGCAGCAGGCTGTCGGACAGGCCGCCTTCGTCCAGGGCCGGCCGGGTGTCTTCTTCCGGGTCGGAATAGGCGGCGATCTCGCCGGCCGGGTGCACCACCTCGTAGCTGCCCAGCACCGCCATGAAGTCGCGGCCCGCGGCGCCCCAGGCTTCGAGCAGGCGGTTCTCGCCGGCCGCTTCCCCGAACGGATCCGGCGCACCGCTGCGCAGGCGCTCGGCCAGGGTCTGCAGGTCGCCCCAGTACGACTGCACGGGCGTGGGCATGTAGAAATGCAGCTCGCCCACCCGTGCCTGGGTGGCCATCACCCGCAGCACGTCGGGGGAGATGTTGAGCGTCGCGAACGCGGACATGCGCAGCGGCAAGCCCTTCGGCAACGGCTGGCCCGCCCCTTCGAAGCGGTCCAGGTACTCCTGGATGCGGCGCGCACGGTAATCGTGGCCACGGGTGATGGTGCGCCACAGGATCGCCTGCGGATCGGCCGGATCGGCACCGGCCGCCCAGCGCAGCAGCCAGTCACGGCGCCAGGCCTGGTACTTCTCGAACACCGAGGCCAGTTCGCCAGCCAGCGCCCACGGCTTCAATGCGTCGCCACCGGCAAGGTAGGACTGCAGCGCGCGCATCGGTGGCTGTGCCAGCAGCGCCGGATCGCGCAGTGCCTGGTACAGCCGCCAGTGCAGGCCGGCCGCGTCCAGATCGTCCTGCTCGCCGCTGACGTTGGCCTTCAGCGCCCGGGCCACGAACTCGCCCGGGGTGAGGAATTCGAGGTTGGCGGCAACGCCGAACTCGGCGGCCAGTGTCGCTTGCAGCCAGCGCCGCATCGCCACCTGCGGGATCAGCACCACTTCCGGTGCCAACAGCGGCTGGCCCGCGACCGGCGCGCGCACGTTACGCGCCAGCAGTGCGGCCAGCACGTCCAGGGAATTGGAATGGTAGAGGCGGAAATCGCTGCCTGGGTCACTCATCATGCACAGTGTGCAGGACGGCAGGCAGTATTCAATGGTCGGCCCGTCACCGGTACGGATTGTTCCGGGGCAGGCGCCGATTGTCCCGGCCTGCGCCAAGCCTTGTCGTGCAACAATACTGCACCGTCCAGTCTGCTTATGTTCAGCCGACGGGCCCGATCCTTCGATGTCTAAAAAACGTTAATGGTGCCCATGTCGGCTTCCGCCTCCAGTCTGGTGCAGTTATCCAACGTCCGCATCGACCGGAGCGGGCGCACGATCCTGCGCGATGTGTCGCTGCAGGTGCCCAAGGGCAGCATCACCGCCGTACTGGGTCCGTCCGGCAGCGGCAAGTCGACCCTGCTGGCGGCACTGACCGGCGAACTGCGCCCGGTCGCCGGCGACGTCACCCTGTTCGGCAAGCCGATCCCGCACGACAGCAGCGCGCTGCTGGAAATGCGCAAGAGCGTGGGCGTGCTGCTGCAGGGCAACGGCCTGCTGACCGACCTCACCGTGGCCGAGAACGTGGCGCTGCCGCTGCGCACGCACACCCGCCTGCCGACCGCCGTACTGCGCCAACTGGTGCAGATGAAGCTGCATGCGGTGGGCCTGCTGGCCGCCGCCGATGCGTGGCCGCGCGAGCTGTCCGGCGGCATGGCGCGCCGTGTGGCGCTGGCCCGCGCGCTGGCCCTGGACCCGCCGCTGATGATCTACGACGAGCCGCTGACCGGGCTCGACCCGATCGCCTCGGGGGTGATCATGAGCCTGATCCAGCGCCTCAACCACAGCCTGGGCCTGACCAGCATCATCGTCAGCCACCACGTGCACGAGACCCTGCCGATCTGCGACCAGGTGATCGCCATCGCCAATGGCGGCATCGTGTTCCAGGGCACGCCCGAGGCGCTGCAGTCCAGCCAGGACCCGCTGCTTCGGCAGTTCCTGCATGGCCAGCCCGATGGCCCCATTCCGTTCGATGCCGCGCCGCGCGCGAGGGTTGCCTGATGCCGTTCGTGCAAGCCACCCGTTCGCTGGGCCGCGCCGGCCTGTTCTCGCTGACCGTGCTGCGCGGTTCGCTGCCCACGCGTGATTTCCTGGCCGAGCTGACCCGCGAGATCTACAAGATCGGCGCGCGCTCGCTGCCGATCATCGCCGTCGGCGGCGCCTTCGTCGGCCTGGTGCTGACCCTGCAGGGTTACCGCACGCTGACCACCTTCGGTGCGGCCGATGCGCTGTCGACCCTGCTCGGCCTGTCGCTGTACCGAGAGCTGGCGCCGGTGCTGACCGCGCTGCTGTTCATCGGTCGCGCCGGCAGTTCCATCGCCGCCGAACTGGGGCTGATGCGTGCCACCGACCAGATCAAGGCGCTGGAACTGATGGCGATCGATCCGGTGGCCAAGGCGGTGGCGCCGCGCTTCTGGGCGGCGGTGCTGACCGTGCCGCTGCTGACCGGCATCTTCTGCTCGCTGGCGATCAGTGCCAGCTACTTCGAAGCGGTGCATGTGCTGGGCCTGGACAACGGCGTGTTCTGGTCGGCGCTGCGCAACAGCGTCGATTTCTGGGATGACTTCGGCGTGGCGATGCTGAAGTCGGCGATCTTCGGCGGCACCGCCGCGCTGGTCGCCGCCTACGTTGGTTTCCACGCCGAGCCGACCATCGAGGGCACCTCGGTGGCGACCACCCGTGCGGTGGTCAACGCCTCGCTGCTGGTGCTGATGTTCAACTTCGTGCTGTCGGCAATGTTGTTCACCTAACCCCTCCACCGGCGGTGCGCAGGCGCGCGCGGCCACCACGACTCGATCAGGTAATCCACATGGCCATCCGCGGTCCCAGACTCGAATTCTCCGTCGGCGCCTTCCTGCTGCTGGCCCTGGCCTCGCTGATGGTGCTGGCCGTGGCCTCGACCAACCAGCGCTGGAGCTGGGGAAGTCAGGGCTACGAGCTGAAAGCACGCTTCTCCCAGGTCGGCCAGCTGCGCAAGCAGGCGCCGGTGAAGATCGGCGGCGTCACCGTGGGCCAGGTCGCCTCGATCGACCTGGACCCGGTGAAGTTCGAATCGATCGTGACCCTGCGCATGGACAGCAAGGTCAAGGACCTGCCGGCAGACACCTCGGCCGGCATCTTCACCAGTGGTTTGCTCGGCGAGAGCTATATCGGTCTGCAGCCGGGCGGTGATCCGGACGTGCTGAAGGCCGGCGACGAGATCGTCTTCACCCAGCCCGCCGTGGACCTGATCCAGCTGGTCGGCAAGTACATGTTCAGTGGCGGCGCCGGTGGCGGCGCTGGTCAGAAGCCCAACGATGGCGCGCAGGCGCCTGCAACGGAACCGCAACCATGAAGATGAAACTGATCCCGGCCCTGCTCGCTTCGGCGCTGCTGGCAGCTACTCCGTTCCTCGCCCAGGCCCAGGCCCAGGCCGCCGCCCCCGCCGCAGCCGCGACCCAGGGCCAGGCCGGCAAGGTGGTGATCGATGCCAGTACGCGCATCCTCACCACCCTGCAGCAGCGCCGGGGTGAGTTCAGCAGCAATCCGGCCAGCCTGCGCAGCTACATCGACAGCGAACTGAACCGCACCTTCGACCGCGACTATGCCGCGCGCCTGGTGCTGGGCCCGCACGCCCGCGGCGCCTCGGATGCCGACATCAAGCTGTTCGCCGATGCCATGGCCGACAGCCTGATGCAGCGCTACGGCTCGACCCTGCTCAACATCCAGGGCAAGCCGAGCTTCCGCCTGAAGGGCGAGAGCCCGCTGCCGGGCAACCGCGGCGTGCGCGTCAGCACAGAACTGGTGCGTGCCGGCAGCGAGCCGACCCCGGTCGAGTACTGGATGCGCAACGTCAACGGCCAGTGGAAGATCTTCGACGTCAACATCGAAGGCATCTCCTACGTGCAGACCTTCCGCAACCAGTTCGACACCCCGCTGCGCCAGAAGGGCATCAAGCAGGTGGCCAGCGAGCTGCACAGCGGCAGCATGCAGGCCGGGCCCGCGGGCAATGGCAAGTAACGCACTGGCACTGCTGGAAGGCGACACCCTGCGCCTGCGCGGGGTGCTGGATCGTGCCGCAGTGATCGCATTGTGGCCGCAGCTGCAGGCGCTGCCCGCCCAGCTGGCACGGCTGGAGCTGGGCGAGGTCGAGCGCGTGGACAGCGCCGGCCTGGCCCTGCTGGCCGAACTGGCGGCACGTGCACGCAAGGCCGGCCACCCGCTGGCGATCTCCGGCGCGCCGGCCGGCTACAACGAGCTGAGCGCGGCCTACCGGCTGTCGCCCGACCTGGATTTCAACGCTACTTCTGCTGCGAGCTGACATGAACGTCGTACGCACTCTCCCCCTGATCGTCCTGGCCACCGCCCTGACCGCCTGCGCCGGCAAGCCCGCACGCAGCGATGCACCGGCGGCCAGCACCGTGGTTCCGGCCAATGCCGCTGCCGAAGCCCCCGCTGCAGTTGCCGATGGCGGAACGATCGACCCTGCCGTGGCCGTTCCGGCGGCGCAGGCGCCGGTTGCCGCGCCCCCATCGCCGGCCACGCCGGCAGCGCCCGTTGATGGCAATGCAGCGAATACCGCAGCAGCCACCGCACCCGGCGGCGACGATGATTTCGACGCCCTCTATGGTGGCGCCGGCAATACCACCAACGCGGCGGCCTACGATCCGTGGGAACCGTTCAACCGCAAGGTGCATACCTTCAACAACGCGGTCGACCGCGGCATCGCCCGTCCGCTGGCGACCGCCTATACCCACGTGGTGCCGCGCTTCGCCCGCACCGGCGTCAGCAACTTCTTCAGCAACCTGCGTGCACCGGTGACCATCACCAACCAGCTGCTGCAGGGCCGTGGTGCCGATGCGTGGGACAGCCTGGGCCGCTTCCTGATGAACAGCACGCTGGGTATCGGCGGCCTGTTCGATCCGGCCAGCAAGGCGATGGTGCCGCGTCGCAATGAAGACTTCGGCCAGACCCTGGGCGTGTGGGGCTGGCGTCGCTCGCGCTACGTGGAACTGCCGTTCTTCGGCCCGCGTACCGTGCGTGATGTGTTCGGCCTGGCCGGCGACATTCCGCTGTCGCCTATCCGCCGCATCGAAGAAGACAAGGTCCGCATCGGCCTGCAGGGCCTGCAGCTGGTCGATACCCGCGCACAGCTGCTGGCGATCGACGACCTGCGCGACACCGCCGTGGACGAGTACTCGCTGGTCCGCGATGCGTGGATGCAGCGCCGCAACTACCAGATCGAGAACGATCTGCGCAGCAAGCGCGAGCGTGGCCATGACGATGCCAATTCGCCGATCCCGGTCGATGCGATGCCGATGCCGCAGTGGACCCACTGAGTCGTTTCATCGCTGCATGAAAAACCCCGCCTCGGCGGGGTTTTTCTTTGCCTTTGATTGCAGTCCGGGGCTCCCGCCCTGAATCCAAGCGGGCGCCTCACCGCAGCCACTGCCGCCAGTGGTGATGGACTACAACTGCTTGTCGAGGCTGATCTGCACCCCGTGGTCACGGTCGTCGCCGCTGCCGACCAGGCCGCGATAGTCCACCTTCAGGCCCCAGTTGCGGCCGAAGTCGAACATCACGCCGGCGCCGAGCACCCACCGGTTGCGGTCGAAGCCATCCAGCGTGGTGCGGTAGAACGGCAGCTCGCCGAGGTCGGCGTACTGCAGGGTGGCCACGCCACTGCCGCTGAAATCGTGCTGGTATTCCACCCTCAGCTGCGGCGTCCACGCGCCCCACCGTGCAACCCGCCGTACTTCGACGCGCAGGCCGGCGTTGCCGGTGGTGGCATCGACCTCCTGGCTGCCATAGCGCAGCGCGAACAGATCGCTGCCCTGCTCGGCATAACGGTCCAGCGAGCCCTGCGAGGCATCCAGGCGCGCATATGGCGTGAACTGCCAGTCGCCGCGGGCCAGGTCGGCGCCGAAGGCCAGCGAACCGAACCATTGGCTGCCGTTGCGGCGTGCATGCGCGAAGCTGCCATCTGCGGTCACGTAGCGACGCAGGGTGTAGTCCAGCAGCTGGTGGCCGACCAGCGCATCCACGAACAGGCTGCGGCCCAGGCTGTAGCTTGCATACAACGCCATGCTGTAGGCCTGGCCATCGCTGCGGCTGCCACGCTCGCCAACATCGCTGCGATCGCGTCCATACCCCAGCGCGGCACCCACCGCGAGGGTGTCACTGAGCCGGCGGTCGGCACCGATGGTGACACCATCGGTCTCGAAGTCGACTCCGCTGCGCTGGCCGCCCTCGTTGCGCCCGGAGCGGATCGTGCCGCCCACCCACAGGCCCAACGGTGCCTGCGAGTTTGCTGCCGGATCGGACACCGCCGGCGCCGGTTCGCGATCGAACGGCTGGCGACGCTGCGCATCGCAGTCCGGGCCCGGCACGTTGCCCACCATCGGTTCACAGCGTCGTGGCGCGTACGACAAGCTCAGGTTGTTGCTGAAGCCGTTGCTGCGGCTGGCGCCATGCAGCCGCTGCATGCGCTGCTGCAGGTTTTCGATCTGCGAATTGGCGAATCGACGGGCCGCATCGCGCTGTGCCGACAGCAGGCCACGTACTTCCGGATCCTGGGTCGGATCGGGCCGCGGCGCGATCTGCACGACGTAGTCGTGGCTTCCGCTGAAGCCCAGCGCGTCGGTCGCAGTGATAGTGAAGGCGAACGCACCCGCGGCGGTCGGCGTGCCGGCCAGGCCACCGGCCGGTTCCAGCGTCACTCCATCCGGTAGTGCACCGGCGCTGAGGACATAGCGATAGGGTGCGGTGCCACCAGCAGCGGCCAGGCGCTGCTCGTAGCGGTGGCCGAACAGTCCCGCCGGCAGGGCAGACGGGGTCAGGGTCAGTACGGGTGCCGACACATTCAACGTGTAGGCCTGGGTGGCCGAACCTGCGCCACCGGTGGTGGCATCATTGACAGCGACGCTGAAGCCGAAGCTGCCCGCCACGCTCGGGGTACCCGCAATGCGCCCGGTGCTCGCATCCAGCACCAGGCCCGCCGGCAACGCACCACTGGCCAGCGTGTAGCGATAAGGCGCCAGACCGCCGGTGGTCGCGAAAGCCAGCGTGTAGCTGCTGCCGGCCGTCGAGGCCGGCAACGCGCCGGCGACCGGAGTCAGCGACAGGGCAGGCGCGGCGATCGTCAGCGTATAGGCCTGCACCAGACGGGCCGGTGTGCCAGTGGTGCTGTCGGTGATCGTCGCGCTGACGGTGAAGCTGCCCGACTGCGTTGGCGTACCGGACAAGGTGGCGCTGGCGGCATCGAACGACAACCCGGCGGGCAGCGTGCCCGACAACGCTACGTGATACGGCGCGATGCCGCCGCTGGCGGTGAACACCATCTGGTAAGGGCTGCCTGCGGTGCCGCCCGCCAGCGTGCCCGGGGTCGCCACCAGCACCGGACTGGCCACCACCAGGCTGTAGCTCTGGGTGATGCTGGCCGGCGTACCGCCGGTACTGTCGGTGATCGTCGCACTCAGCGCGAATGTGCCCGACTGCGTCGGCGTACCCGACAACATGCCGCTGGCGGTATCGAAGGTCATACCGGCCGGCAGCGAACCACTGAGCACCACGTGGTACGGCGCGATGCCGCCCGTCGCGGTGATCGCCTGCTGATAGGCCGTGCCGGCGGTGCCGCCAGCGAGCGTGCCCGGGGTCGCCGCCAGCAC
>NZ_JAPTFX010000007.1:0-68633 GCF_030985895.1 Stenotrophomonas sp. Sm6012
CCCCACTACGGGGGCTGGCCGGCCCGCGGTGGCGGGCAGGCGCATCCCTTACTTCTTGACCGGGTTGCCTTCGGCGTCGATCACCGTCACCTCGCCCAGGTTCAGCGCGCGCACGGCCGCTTCGGTCTGCTTGAGGTCACCCACCACCACCCAGGTCAGCGCCTGCGGCTTGATCTCGGCGGCGGCCTGCTGCACCTGCGCCGGGGTCATCGCCTCGATTTCGGCCTTGCGACGCAGCACATAGTCGTCCGGGCGCTTGAACTGCACGATCGAACCGATCGTCGACGCCACCGCGCTGGCGGTCTCGTAGGCACCGGGCAGGCTCAGGGTCTGGATGTTGCGGATGCGGTTGACCTCGGCGGCGGTGGCCGGCTTGCTGCCATCGGCGAACGCGGCGATTTCCTTGCGCATCTCCGCCATCGCCGGGCCGGTCTTGTCGATCTGCACCGGCGCACTGGCCATCCACGGACGCTGGCCCACCGAATTGACCGCGCTGCTGCGCGCACCGTATGACCAGTGCTTGTCCTCGCGCAGGTTCATGTTCAGGCGCGAGGTGAAGTCACCACCGATCACGCCGTTGGCGATGTCGAAGCGGGTCGAGCTGGTGGCGCTGGACGGCGCCACCACCTGGCCGGCGAACAGGTTGGCCTGCACCGCACCCGGCTGGTCGATCAGGAACACGCGCGGGCCCTTCGGCAGCGCGACGTCGGTGGCGGCCTTCACCTGCGGGGCATCGCCACTGGCCTTCCAGTCGCCCAGCTGCTTGTCCAGCAGCGGCACGATCTCGGCCAGCGTGGTGTCACCGACCACGATCAGGGTGCCGTTCTGCGGGCGCAGCCAGTCGTGGTGGAAGTCGACCAGGTCTTCGCGGGTCAGGCCGTTGATGGCCGCTTCATCACCGCTGCCGGTGAACGGAATGGCGTACGGGTGGCCCTTGCCGTACAGCAACGGCGGCAGCACGCGCATCGCCACCGCACCCGGGTTGACCTTCTCCTGCTGGATGCCGGCGATCCAGGTGGCGCGCACCCGGTCGATCTCGCCCTGCTCGAAGCGCGGCTCGCGCAGCAGGTCGCGGTACAGCGCCAGCGACGGTGCCAGGTTCTCCTTCAGCGCGGACAGGTCCACGCTCATCGAATCCAGGCCGGCCGAGGCATCCAGGCTGGCGCCCAGTGCGTCGGCAGCATCGGCGAAGGCCAGCGACCCCAGCTTGCCGGCGCCTTCGGTCATCAGGCTCATGGTGAAGTTGGCGGTGCCCGGCTTGCGGCCCTGGTCGGCGCTGAAGCCGCCCGGGAACTGGTAGCTGAACTGCACCACCGGAATCTCGTGGCGTTCGGCCAGGATCACCTGGGTGCCGTTCTTCAGCGTGGCGCGCTGCAGCGCCGGGAACTTCAGCTGCGGGAACTCTCGGGTCTGCGGCACGCCGGCCTTGCGGTCCACCTGCTCGGGCAGGGTGCTGTACTTCGGGTCCACCGCCGGCACGGTGAACGGCTTCGGCGTCTGGCTCGGTTCTTCCTTCAACGCCACGCGCTCACCCGGCTCGATCACCAGGGTGTGGCTGCCCTTGTCCAGCCACTGCGCGCCCAGACGGCTCAGATCGGCGGCCGTGGCCTTGTCGATGTTGGCCAGCGAAGTGCGGAAGCAGCCCGGGTCGCCGGTGAACACGGCGCACTCGGCCAGCGCGTCGGCCTTGCCGCCAAAACCACCGATGCGCTCGATGCCGCGGATGAAGCCGGCGCGGGCGCCGGTCTTGGCGCGTTCAAGTTCGGCCGCGGTCGGACCCTGCTTGATCAGCCGGTCCAGTTCCTCATCGATGATCCTCTCGACCTTGGCCGGGTCCTGGCCCTGCTTCACGGTTGCCACGATCACGAAGTTGGAGCCCAGCTGCGAGGTCGACAGGCCCGAACCGATGCTGTCCACCAGCTTGTCCTGGTGCTGCAGGCGCTGGCTCAGGCGCGAGGACTTGGCACCCCCCAACACCTGCGCGAACAGCTGCAGCTGATCGATATCGGTGGTGCCGACCTGCGGCACGTTCCAGGCGCGGTAGATGCGTGCCTGCGGCACCTTGTCGGTCATCGTCTCGCGGCTGTCGGCACTGCGCTTGGCCACGTTCACCGCCGGCTGCGCCATGCTCGGGCCGGCCGGGATGCTGCCGAAGTACTTGGCGACCTTCTCCTTGGCGGTGGCCAGGTCGATGTCACCGGCCAGCACCAGCACCGCGTTGTTCGGGCCGTACCAGGTGCGGAACCAGGTCTTCACGTCGTCCAGCGAAGCCGCGTTGAGATCGTTCATCGAACCGATCACGCCGTGGTGGTACGGGTGGCCGACCGGGTACAGCGCCTTGTTGATCTGGTCCCAGGCCTGGCCGTACGGCTGGTTCTCACCCTGTCGCTTCTCGTTCTGCACCACGCCACGCTGCTCGTCCAGCGCCGCCTGGTCGATCGCACCGACCAGGTGGCCCATGCGGTCCGATTCCATCCACAGCGCCATGTCCAGCGCGGTGGTCGGCACGTTCTCGAAGTAGTTGGTGCGGTCGGTGTTGGTGGTGCCGTTCTGGTTGGTGGCACCGACCTGCTTGAACGGCTCGAAGAATTCGCCGTCATGGTTCTCGCTGCCCTGGAACATCAGATGCTCGAACAGGTGCGCGAAGCCGGTGCGGCCGGCTGGCTCGTCCTTGCTGCCCACGTGGTACCAGACGTTGACCGCGACGATCGGCGCCTTGCGATCGGTATGCACGATCACGCGCAGGCCGTTGGGCAGGGTGAACTGCTCATACGGGATATCGACCTTGGCCGGGGCAGCCGGCTTGGCGGCCAGCACAGGGGTGGGCGCAAGCGTGCCCAGGGCGGTGCTGAGGGCGACAGCCAGCAGTGCAGCGCGCGGGCGAAGGGCGAGAGACATATCCGGATCCTTGGTCACGTAGGTGAACCCCGATCCTAGCGTGCGCACGCAGCGGCAGGAATCGGTCGCCAGTCACTGGGGGTGTTTGCCCTGATGCGCCATTTCGGCCCCTCACTGCGGCCTTCTGACAGGTCACATGCGGCGGCAGCCCGCGTCCGGACAGTGTCCGTCGCCCATCGAATGGACAGGTGTCCGCCCAGCGGACACATTTCAGATTGGAAAAAGCCTTTCAAATCAATAACTAAAAGTTGGCACGCGGATTGCTTGGTACTTCCTGCGCCAGGAAGGGCTTCAGACGCAAGATGACTGAAGACTGAACAAATGCAGGAAATCGAAAATTTTCCTTGCAAGCCCAGAATTGGTGTACTACCTTACTACCACACCACTGATAACCAACACTAAACAGGCCCCGTCATGAACGCCAAGACCATTGCCATCGCCATCGCCCTGATTGCCGGCACCGCGGTTGTTTCGTCGGTGCAGGCCTCCGAATCCATCAAGACCCTGTCCACCGTGCAGGTCCGCCCGGCCGCCGACCAGCTGGCCCAGCAGGCTTGGGAACAGGCCAGCGGCATCCCGACCCTGGCCACCGTGGAGGTGCGCCCGAGCGCCGACCAGCTGGCCGAGCGCAACGGCTACGCCGCCACTCCGGTCGCCGCCACGATGCCGATCACCACGCTGGCCTCGGTGGAAGTGCGCCCCAGCCTGGAGCAGCGCGTCGCCCTGGCAGCCGAACTGGAAGCCCAGCGCTACGCCGCCACGCTGGCCGCCGCCGCTACCAGCGTCGCCCACTCGGTCATCGTCAACCTGCCGGCCCTGCAGGTGCGCCCGAGCGCGGCCGACCTGCAGGCCCTGGCCACCGAAACCGCCCAGGTCCTGCTGCGCCCGTAACCGGTGCCGCCCTGCCCCGTGCAGGGCGTGCGCCGTAAAGGCGGCGGCCGTCGCAGGTACACTGCGCCGATGAATGCCGCGCCCCAGTTCCACGTGATCCTGTTCCAACCGGAAATCCCGCCCAACACGGGCAATGTGATCCGGCTCTGCGCCAACACCGGCGCGCAGCTGCACCTGGTCGAGCCGCTCGGCTTCGCACTGGAAGACAAGCAGCTCAAGCGCGCCGGGCTGGACTACCACGAGTACTCGCGCCTGCAGGTGCACCCGGACCTGGACACCGCGCTGGCGCGGATCGCGCCCAAGCGGCTGTTCGCCCTGAGTACCCGGGCCAGCGTGCGTTATGACAGCGTGGCCTTTGAAGATGGCGATGCGTTCCTGTTCGGGCCGGAAAGCCGCGGCCTGCCGCAGGACGTGCTCGATGCCCTGCCCGATGGCGCCCGCCTGCGCCTGCCGATGCGGCCGGACAACCGCAGCCTCAATCTTTCCAACACCGTCGCCGTGGTGATGTACGAAGCGTGGCGGCAGCACGGGTTTGCTGGCGGGGCGTAAGCGCCTTGGGTGGGTTTGAACTGCTCCTGGTGGGTGCAGACCGCTCCTGGTGGGTGTGAACCGCACTTGGTGGGTGCGGACCTTGGTCCGCACAAATGCCTGGCCGGGCGCTGAAGGAATGTGCCAACCAGGGTTGGCACCCACCACAACCCGATTTCAGAACGCGTTGATGCCGGTCAGTTCGCGGCCGATCACCAGCTGGTGCACGGTCTCGGTGCCTTCATAGGTGATCACCGATTCCAGGTTCAGCGCGTGGCGGATCGCCACGTGCTCGGTGGTGATACCCGCGCCGCCGAGCAGATCGCGACACTCGCGGGCGATATCAATCGCCATGCGGCAGTTGTTCCACTTGGCCAGGCTGACCTGCTGCGGCTGCAGCTGGCCCGCTTCCTTCAACCGCCCCAGCTGCAATGCCAGCAGCTGCGCGGTGGTGATGCGGCGGGCCATCTCGGCCAGCTTGATCTGTGCGCTCTGCGTGGCCGCCAACGGGCGCCCGAACAGCACGCGTTCCTTGGCATAGCCCAGCGCTTCATCCAGGCAGGCGATGGCCGCGCCGATCGGGCCCCAGCTGATGCCGAAGCGGGCCTGGGTCAGGCAGCCCAGCGGCCCCTTCAAGCCCTTCACGTTCGGCAGGCGATGGCTGTCGGGCACGCGCACGTCGTCGAAGAACAGCGCACCGGTCAGCGACGCGCGCAGGCTCATCTTGTGCTTGATTTCCTGGGTGGTGAAGCCGGCCATGCCCTTCTCCAGCACGAAGCCCTGGATGCCGTCCTCGGTCTGCGCCCAGACGATGGCCAGGTCGGCCACCGGGCCGCTGGTGATCCACATCTTGCTGCCGCTGATCCGCCAGTCACTGCCGTCGCGCACTGCGCGGGTCTTCATGCTGCCCGGATCGGAACCGCCGTGCGCCTCGGTCAGGCCGAAGCAGCCGATCAGCTCGCCGCGCGCCATCGCCGGCAGCCACTGCTGGCGCTGTTCCTCGCTGCCATAGGCGTAGATCGGGTACATGCACAGCGAGCTCTGCACCGAAACGAAGCTGCGCAGGCCGGAGTCGCCGCGCTCCAGCTCCTGGCAGATCAGGCCGTAGCTGACCGCACCGAGGTCGCCACCGCCGTACTCGGCCGGCAGGGTGGCGCCGAGCAGGCCCAGCGCGGCGATCTCCGGCACCAGTTCGGCGGGGAAGCGTGCCTGGTCGAAGGCATCGCCGATGATCGGCAGCACCCGCTCGTTGGTGAAGCGGGCGACGCTTTCCTGCACCGCGCGCTCTTCCTCGTTGAGCAGGGAACGGACATCGAACAGATCGTACGGATGCAAAGCCATGGCACTCACGCGCAGTCAGGACCGGGCCATTGTCGATCATCCGGGCAAAGCGTGCCGGCCAAGGTTGGCACCCACCAGAGCGGCGGCCCTACGCTGCAATGCAGCAATCGGGATGTGAACATCGGCGATCTAGCTCGATCACGCGCGTCCCGGTACCCTGACACATTCAAACAACCGTTTCGCTCGTGGCTGCACGCGCGATTTCCAGGCACCGCCGGTGGCCCCGATGCCGGCCCTACCCACGAGTCATGCAATCGATGAGCGCTGAAGCCAACGCCCTGCCCCCGCGTGAAGTAATGGAGTTCGACGTGGTGATCGTCGGCGCCGGCCCCGCCGGCCTGGCCACCGCGATCCGCCTGCGCCAGCGCGCGATCGAAGCCGGTCGCGACCTGTCGGTCTGCGTGCTGGAGAAGGGCTCCGAGCCGGGCGCGCATGTGCTGTCCGGCGCGGTGATGGACCCGCGTGCACTGACCGAGCTGTTCCCGGACTGGGCCGAGCGCGGCGCGCCGCTGAAGCAGAAGGTCACCCGCGACGAATTCCTGTTCCTCAGCGAAACCGGCGCGCGCAGCACGCCCAACGCGCTGCTGCCGGAGTGCTTCCACAACGAAGGCAACTACATCATCAGCCTCGGCGAAGTGACCCGTTGGCTGGCGCAGCAGGCCGAGGCGCTGGAAGTGGCGATCTTCCCGGGCTTCGCCGCCGCTGAGGTGCTGTATGGCGACAACGGTGAAGTGATCGGCGTGGCCACCGGCGACATGGGCATCGAAAAGGACGGCAGCATCGGCCCGGCTTTCGAGCGCGGCATGGCCCTGCAGGCGAAGTACACGATCTTCGCCGAAGGTGCGCGTGGCCACCTCGGCCGCCAGCTGATCGCCCGTTACAAGCTGGACGAAGGCAAGGACCCGCAGGCCTACGGCATCGGCATCAAGGAGCTGTGGCAGATCGACCCGGCCAGGCATGAGCCGGGCCTGGTGGTGCACGCCGCCGGCTGGCCGCTGGACAACGACACCTATGGCGGCGCATTCCTGTACCACGCCGACGGCGGCAAGGTCGCCATCGGCTACGTGGTCGGCCTGGACTACAAGAACCCGTGGCTGAGCCCGTTCGAGGAATTCCAGCGCTTCAAGACCCACCCGTCCATCCGCAAGCACCTGGAAGGTGGCACCCGCATCGGTTACGGCGCGCGCGCCATCACCGCCGGTGGCCTGATGTCGCTGCCGAAGACGGTGTTCCCCGGTGGCGCACTGGTCGGCTGCGAGGCCGGCTACCTCAACGTCAGCCGCATCAAGGGCAGCCACGCCGCGATCAAGACCGGCATGTTGTGCGCCGATGCGGCCTTCGACGCGCTGGCTGCCGACCGCCAGCACGATGAACTGGACGCCTACCCGAAGGCGTTCGAAGCCAGCTGGCTGTTCACCGAACTGCAGCAGGCCAAGAACTTCAAGCAGTGGTTCAAGAAGGGCCAGACCGTGGCCACGCTGATGACCGGCATCGAGCAGTGGCTGCTGCCCAAGCTCGGCGTGCGCAACCCGCCGTGGACCCTGCGCCACAGCACCCCGGACCACGCCTGCCTGGAGCCGGCGGCCAAGCACACCCGCATCGCCTACCCGAAGCCGGATGGCGTGCTGACCTTCGACCGCCTCAGCTCGGTGTTCCTGAGCAGCACCAACCACGACGAGAACCAGCCCAGCCACCTGACGCTGAAGGACGCCAGCATTCCGGTGAAGGTGAACCTGGCCGAGTACGCCGGCCCGGAAGCACGCTACTGCCCGGCCGGCGTGTACGAATTCGTCGGCGAGGCCGACAACGCGCGGCTGCAGATCAACGCGCAGAACTGCGTGCACTGCAAGACCTGCGACATCAAGGACCCGACCCAGAACATCGTCTGGGTGACCCCGCAGGGCGGCGGCGGCCCGAACTACTCGGGCATGTGACCGCCACGGGCTGCGACTGCATGTCGCAGCCCGGTCGTTTCCGCGCACCGCTATCCTGCCCGCCCATGCGCGCCTTCAACCTGCTCACCATCGTTGCCATGGCACTGGCGGCCACGGCCTGCCAGCGCCCGCCCGCCGCACCGGCCACGCCCGAACAGGCCCACCAGCAGGCCATGCAGCGCGCGTTCGAACTGTGCGCCGGTTGCCATACCGTGCAGCCTGGCGGCATCCATCGCTTCGGGCCGAACCTGCATGGCGTGATCGGTCGCCGTGCCGGCAGCCTGCCCGATTACGGCTATTCCGACGGCATGCGCCGCGCCGACATCACCTGGACCGCGCAGACCCTGGATGCCTTCCTGCAGTCACCTACCCAGCTGGTGCCCGGCACGCGCATGTACAACGCCTTCCCCAGCGCCGAACGCCGCGCGTTGGTGATCGCCTACCTGCAGCAGCAGCCGGCTCAGTGAGCCAGCCGCTGCAGCTGTTGCTGCAGCCGGGCCATGAACGCCGCGACCGCAGCGAACAGCGGCGCCGGATCGGTTTCGGTTGCATCCTGCAGGCGCTCGACCAGCGCATTGGCCTGGCCTGCCAGCGCGCCCGCCCCCACCGCCCCGAGGCCGCCGGCCTGGCGATGCAGGTGCAGCGCCGCCGCCGCGCGGTCACCGGCCTGCAGCGCGCGCTGCACGGCCGCCAGATCCTCCTCGCTGGCCTGCAGCAGGCTGTCGCGCAGCTGCTCGGCCACCGCCCGTGAGCCGAATCGCTGCTGCAGGGCGGCCAGATCGGGCAGTGCCATGCCGTCGTCGGCCACCGCTTCCGCCACCGGTTCGGCGAACGTCTGGCCCTGTGCCTGCGGCAACCAGCGCAGCAGCGCCGCACGCAGCGTGGCCAGTGACAGCGGCTTGGCCAGCACCTCATCCATGCCGGCCTCGCGGCAGCGCCGTGCATCGTCGTCCAGCACGCTGGCGGTCAATGCCAGCACGGTCAGCCGTGGCTGGCCGGTGCGGCCTTCGCGTTCGCGCAGCAGGCGAGTGAAGCCGAACCCGTCCAGTACCGGCATTCGGCAATCGGTGATCACCAGGTCGAAACTCTCCGCCGCCAGCCGATCCAGCCCCTGCTGGCCATCGCCGACCATCACGTGCGGCACGCCCAGCTGCTGCAATCGCCAGGCCATCATTGCCTGGTTGGTCGGGTGATCCTCGATCACCAGCACGCGCGCGCCGCGCAGCGCGGCCGGCAGCAATGCGGTCTGGTCCTGCTCGGCCACCAGGGCCTCGACATCACCACTGCCCGCTTCCACCAGCGACAACCGCACTTCGGCACGGGTGCCCTCACCCAGCGTGCTGTGCAGGGTCAACTCGCCCTCCATCATCTGCGCCAGGCGCTGGCTGATGCTCAGGCCCAGGCCGGTACCACCGTGGTCGCGCTGGATGTAGGCCCCGGCCTGGGTGAACGGTGCGAACAGATGCTGCAGCTGATCCGGTGCGATGCCCATGCCGGTGTCGGTGACGCTCAGGCACAGCGGCTGGGCGCCGTCCTCGTGGGTCGGCCCCAGCACCTCCAGCTGCAGGCGGACCTCGCCCTGGGCGGTGAACTTGATGGCGTTGCTGAGCAGGTTGAACACGATCTGCCGCAGGCGTACGCCATCCACTTCGTGCGCCGGCGCCAGCTGTGGATCAATCTGCACGTGCAGCGCCAGCCCGCGTGCACTGGCCTGGGCCGAGAGCAGGCGGCAAACGCTTTCCAGCAGCGGCCGCAGAGGCTGCGGCACCGGCTCCAGGCGCAGTGCACCGGCTTCAATCCGCGAGTAGTCGAGGATGTCATCGAGAATCTGCCGCAGCATCTGCGCCGAATCCTCGATCACGCCCAGAATGCGTTGCTGCTCGGCGTCCAGTGGTGAATGCGCCAGCACTTCCAGCATGCCGAGCACGCCGCTCATCGGCGTGCGGATCTCATGGCTCATGGTGGCCAGGAAGCGGGACTTGGCCTCCGCCGCCTGTTCGGCCTCGGCCTTCGCAGCCACCAGCGCATCGGCCTGTGCACGCGCCTCGCTCACATCCACCCAGTAGCCACTCCACGTCACGGCACCGGCTTCAGCGGAATAGGGATGGGCCTGGCTGCGCACCCAACGCCCGCCGCTATCCTCGGCACGCAGGCGGAACTCCAGGATCAACGGCGCGAACTGGCGCGCAGCCTGCTCGACCGCCTGCAGGATGCGCGCGCGATCGTCCTCCTCGATGCGCTCCAGCAGGGCCTTCGCATCCTGCTCGGCCTGTTGTCGGCTGATTCCGAACAGCGCCTGCAGATCGCCGGCGATGAACGGGAAACTGAGCGTGCCATCGGCGTCGCGGCGTGCCTGGTAGACCACCGCCGGGAGGTTGTCGGTGACTTCGGCCAGGCGCTGTTCCAGGTGACGCCGCCCGGCCACTTCGCGGCGCAGGCGCCAGTAGCCGATGCCGTGCACCAGCACGGCGGTCAGCAGCACCAGCAGCAGCGGGAATCCCCAGCGCATCACCTGCTTCCAGTCGATGCCGTTGCGGTGCTCGGCTGACAGCCAGTTACCGCGCAGTGCCTCGTGCTCGCCGGGTGTCATCTGCAGCAGCAGGCGGTCGAAGGTCGTGGCCAGCGCGGCATGGCGGCGCTCCACCGCCATCACCAGCTGATCGTTGAAACCGGCCGGCGCAGCAACCTGCAGGCGCCCCTGGAAACGACCTCGCAGCAGTTGATTGACCAGCGCCAGGTTGCCTACATAGGCCTCGGCTTCGCCATCAAGAACACGCTGCATCGCCTGTTCGGCACTGCGTGCCGCCATGATCCTGGCCTGCGGTGCCTGCTGCAGCACGTAGCCACGCACGCGCTCCGGATCGGACAGCAGCACGCGCTTTCCCTGCAGGTCCGACAGGCCCAGCAAGGCAGGGCTGTCGGCACGGCTGACGATCACGTTCGGCACACTGATGAAGGGTTGGCTGAACACCCACTCCGGGCCCAGGTAGCGTGAATCGGCAGGGATGCCCATCACCGACTGCAGCTCGCCTCGGCGGGCCTTCTCGCGCACCTCGTACCAGTCGTGGCTGCTCTCCGGCTGCAGGTGTGCACCGGCCTGCACCAGCCGATGCAGGTACTCGCTGGCCAGGCCGCTGGGCGCGCCACCCTCGCCGGTGAACGACAACGGCGCCGCATTCGGGGCGAAGCCGATCTTCAGCGGCTGCTCCAGCACCCGCTTTTCGGCCTGGCTCAGCGCCATCTGCGCCGACGCCGACCATTGCGGTGGCGGCAACCAGCGCCTTGCCAGTGCATCGCGCTGGGCCTGGCTGGTGGCGGCCAGGGCCAGGTCCAGCGCTTCGGCCAGCGGCTGCTTGCTGGTGGGAACGCCGAAGTGCAGCCGCTCGGGGGGCAGGTCGCTGGGTCGCAGCAGCACCACACCCTGCAGATGGTGGACGGCGATCAGTTCAGTGGCGACATAAGTATTGCCGATATAGACATCAGCTTTGTCGTCTCTGACCATCTCGAGCGCCGCCAGCGAGCTGTGTGCGACAAGCTGCCGGGCACGCGGAAACCGTGCCCGCACCTGTGGACCGGTCAGGAAGTCCTGCTCGATCACCACCCGCAAGCCATCCAGATCGGGATTGTCGGAGGCACGCAGGTCGCCCGGTCGGCCCACCAGGGCCAGGGGTGCTTCGCCATAGGCCGCCGTGTAGACCATGCAACGGGTGCGGTCGGCGCTGAGACCGACGTTCATCACCACGTCGACCTCGCCACGGCATGCCGCATCCAACACGGATGTCCAGTCCGGATAGCGACGGGCCTCGACCTTCACGCCCAGCTGGCGGGCGAGAAGCGACAGATAGTCCGGACCCAAGCCGACCTGCTGGCCATCGTGGAGGGACTCGAACGGCGGCCAGCCACTGTCATACTGGCCCACGACGATGCTCGGATGGGCGGCGAGGTACTCACGCTGCAGGGAGCTGAGCGGCAGCGGCCCTGGAACGCCCTGCGCCAGGGCCGCTGGCAGCACCAGTACGGCCAGCAGCAGGACCAGCCCGCGAACAGCCCAGCTACGCATCGGCGTCGATCTCCTAGAATGCTGCCAGGGATCGCGATGGTCGCGGCCCGGCCTGCCCGGTGGTCATACTAGAGCATGAGCTTGCGCATCATCATCGCAGACGACCACCCTGTGGTCCGTATCGGCACCCGCGCCGTCATCGAATCGAGCGGCGTGGGCCGCGTGGTCGGCGAAGCCGACAGTGCACAGGCATTGATGGCCCTGCTGGGCAGCCAGCCCTGCGACCTGCTGGTCACCGACTACTCCATGCCCGGCAGCCCCCAGGCCGATGGCTTTGCCATGATCGGCATGATCCGCCGTCGTCATCCCGAGCTGCCGGTGCTGATGCTGAGCGTCTCCAACAATCTGGCGATCCTGCGCATGGTGCTCGACAGCGGTGTGCTCGGCCTGGTCGACAAGAGCTCGTCGATGGACGAACTACCGCAGGCCATCCAGGCGGTCTACCGCGGCCAGGCCTACATCAGCCGCAGCCTGCGCGAGCGGGTCGAGGCCGCGGGTGGCTGGCGCATGCGCGAGGGCGACGGCAAGCCGCTGTCGCCCCGTGAGGTGGAGGTGCTGCGGCTGCTCGGCACCGGCATGACCGTAAAGGAAATCTCGCTGCAGCTGCACAAGAGCGTCAGCACCATCAGCCGCCAGAAGGGCGATGCCATGCTCAAGCTGGGCCTGAAGGGCGACGCGGAACTGTTCGATTACCTGCGCGACGGCAATATCTGAGTTCCGGCGCGCATGACCCGCGCGCCAATGCTGCTGCACCAGCAGCAGGAATACCGCCAGGGACGGACCCGCCCGGCGCCTCGGACGATGCCGGGCCGGGCCGCGGACGCCTTGCCGCACAAGGGCAGGGCCGATCACACGCCGCCGCTTTCCCAACTGCCGGCTGAGCGGCCGGGTCCACTTTCAGCCTTGCTTCATGCCTTCTACCGCTAGATGAATGCGCAAGCCGCACGGTGCGCCAGGCAATGTTCCGGCAATGTTGGAACGCCAGCGTGGACATCACGGCAGCCGGGGCGCCCCGCGCCCTCCCTGCCCAGCGTGGCATGCACCTCACAGGAGAACGAACATGCTCAGTACTTCCACACTCAGCTTCCGTGGTCTGGCGATGGCCTTGGCACTGGTGGCCGGTGTCGCCGTGGCCAGCGATGCCAGCGCGATGTCGAGGAAGGACAAGCGCACCCTGGTCGGCGCCGTGGTCGGTGGCGTGGCCGGCAACCTGCTCTCCAATGGCGATCCCGCCGCCACCGTCGGTGGCGCCGTGGCCGGCGGTGCGATCGGCAACCTGACCACCTCCGACCGCCGCGACCGTCGCTATTACGACAACCGCTACTACGACAACCGCTACGACCGCCGATACGACCGTGGCTACTACCGCAGCGGCTACTACGACCGCGGTGACGACCGCCGCTGGCAGCGCGAGCGCTACTACGACAACCGCTACTACAACGATCGCGGCCGTCATCGCGGCTGGTAAGCGGCGGCACGGCACACCGCGAGCGGGTCCAGGGACGGGCGGGTCGATGACCCGCCCGTTTGCGTTGGCCGCGGGCATGGCGTTGAATGCGCAGCCTTGGATGTGACTTTCCCCTTTCGGGCTGCGGCATGACTTCCTTCTCCCACCGCGTGCAGGGCCTCAACAACGACGAGGTCGCTGCCGACTGGCCACCGATCAGCGCACGGGACATCGGCTGGCTGCGCGCGCACTACCCGCAGCTTGACGGGCAAAGCCAGCCGCGCTGGCACAGCCCGCGGCCACTGTCGGCCGCCGCCATTGTCGACGGCGCGCAGGGTGCGGTGTTCATCAAGCGCCATCACCACAGCGTGCGCAGCGCGGCCTGCCTGGAAGAAGAGCACCGCTTCATCGCGCATCTCGCGGCGGCAGGCGTGCCCGTGGTGCACGTGCTGGCGGCCGCCGATGGCCATACCGCCGTCGAGCACGGCGAGTGGACCTTTGAACTGCACGCCGTTGGCGTAGGCGACGATCTGTACCGCGATGCAGTGTCGTGGTCGCTGCTGACCGATGTCGTGCAGGCCCGCGAAGCCGGTCGCGCGCTGGCGCGACTGCACCACGCTGCGGCCAGCTACCACGCGCCCCAGCGCAGTACCCATCTGCTGGTCGCGCGCGACGATCTCATCCGTGCCGACGATCCGATTGCAGCGATCAAGGCGGACCTGCCCACACGCCCCGGCCTGGCCCGCTACCTCGCACGCATCCCGTGGGAAACGCAGCTGCGCCGCGATGTATTGCCGTGGCACAGCGGCCTGGCCGAGCGCCTGCGCGACGAACCGCAGCTATGGGCGCACAACGACTGGCACGTCTCCAACCTGCTGTGGCGCGACGGCCAGGTCAGCACCGTGCTGGATTTCGGCCTGGCCTCGCCCACCAGCGCACTGTTCGACCTCGCCACCGCGATCGAGCGCAACGCGGTGGCGTGGCTGGAACTGGAGCGCGGCATGGAGGCGGTACGCATCGACATCGCACGGGCGTTGCTCGATGGCTATCGGCAGGTGCTGCCGCTGTCGGCCGCGCGCGTGCACCTGCTGGCCGACCTGCTGCCGATGGTCCATTTCGACTTCGCACTGTCCGAAGTGGAGTACTTCGAAGGTGTCACCAGCGCGACCGCGAACGCCGACGTGGCCTGGCAGCCCTTCATGCTGGGGCATCCGGCATGGTTCCACAGCCCGCCCGGCCAGGCACTGCTGCAGGCCCTGCACGCCGCGGCATGAACGCCACCGGCTCGCAAATCCGTACCATTTGTAGTGAAATGGTCACCTGAAGCGGGGGTGCCTGGATCTGCCAGGCTGAGAGAGTCCCTTGGAACCTGATCCGGTTTGCACCGGCGTAGGGAGCTTTGAGCCGCAGCCACACCCCCGTCATGGGCCGTGCACCTGCGCGCCTTCGCTTCGTCTCCCTTGTTGTCCGAAGACGAACCGAATGAACCGCTGCCTGCGCCCCACCCTGCTCTCCCTCGCCCTCTGCGCCGCGCTGCCGCTGCCGCTGCATGCCAGCGAGGCCGACGCTGCTGCCGATGCGGCTGCCACCGGCGCCGAACGTTCGCCCACCGAACTGGCGGCGGTGCGCGTGCAGGCCGGCAAACCGAGGGCGGATACCTCACGCGTGAATGCCTTCGGTGGCGGTTCGTGGAAGGACACGCCAGCTTCGGTGAACGTGCTCGAGCGCGACTACCTCGACCGCCGCCAGGTGCGTTCGCTGTCCGAGCTGGCCAGCAACGATGCCTCGCTGGGTGATGCGTATGCACCCGTGGGCTATTACCAGAACATCGCCATCCGCGGATTCGCGCTCGATGCCGCCACCGGCTATCGCTTCAACGGCCTGTCCATCGCTGGCGAACAGCGCCTTGCGCTGGAGAACGTGCAGGCGGTGGAGATCCTCAAGGGTGAAGCCGGCCTGGCCGCCGGCGTGATGGCACCAGGTGGCATCATCAACTACATCGGCAAGCGTCCGGCCGAAGTGCGCACCGCCACGCTCGGCACCGATTCGGAAGGCTCGCGCTACGTCGCCGTCGATGTCGGCCACTGGATCACCCCGCGCTTCGGCCTGCGCCTGAACGCCGCCTGGGATTCCAGCAATTCCTACGTCGAGCACGCCGATGGCCGCCGCAACTTCTACTCGCTGGCCGCCGACTGGCTGATCGGCGAGCGCGGCAAGCTGGAAGTGGATGCCAACTACCAGACCAGCTCGCAGCGCTCGGTGTCCGGCTACCAGCTGCTGGGCGCGCGTGACCTGCCGCGCGGTGTCGACCGCGAGCATCTGCTCGGCTACCAGCCGTGGCAGCGCCCGGTGGATATCGCCAGCACCAACATCACCGCTCTGCACACCTACGACTTCAACGACGCGTGGCAGTCGCGCGTCTCTGTCGGCCACAGCCGCTCGGTGATCGATGACAACGTCGCCTTCGCCTACGGCTGCTATTACGCCGCGCAGTGCGCCGATGGAAGTGTGCCGGGCAACTACTTCGCCCCCAATGGCGACTACGACATCTACGACTACCGCAGCCCCGACGACACCCGGCGCAACCAGCAGGCGCGTGCCGAGCTGCGCGGCCGCTTCGAGACCGGCACTGTCGGCCACCAGCTGACTGTCGGCGCCGACTATTTCCGCCGCACCGTGGACAAGCGCCCCAGCGTCAACGAGTACGTTGGCACCAGCAACATCCACGACACGCAGGTGCCGGTGTTCGAGCCGTCGCCGAAGATGCCCGGTCCGTCCGCGCGACGCCTGGACAGCCGCCAGACCGCATTCTTCGCACTGGACCGGATGAGCTTCGGTGACGACTGGCAGTGGCTGGCCGGTGGCCGCTTCGTGCGCCTGGACGAACGCGCGTACGACAAGCGCGGCACCCCGCAGCGGCACAGCCGCCTGTCGCGCTTCCTGCCGCAGACCGCGCTGGTGTGGAAGGCGACGGACCAGCTCAACGCCTACGCCAGCTACGTGCGCGGTATTTCGCTGGGCCAGGAAGCGCCGTTCTGGACCAGCAACGCCGATACCTTCCTGCCGTCGGTGCAGTCGCGGCAGCTGGAAGTGGGCGTGAAGTACGTGCCGGTCGAGGCGCTGACGCTGGGCGCGGCGGTGTTCCGCATTTCACAGCCGTACCAGTACGCCCAGCCCGACAACAGCGACGCTGGCTATACCTTCGTCGAACAGGGCACGCAGACCCACACCGGCCTGGAACTGACCGCCAACGGCCAGCTGACCGATGCGCTGCAGATCGTGGCCAGTGCCAGCGTGCTGCAGGCGCGCGCGCGCGACACCGGCACGCCGGCCTATGAAGGCCATCAGCTGGTGAACGTGCCGAAGGTGCGCGCCAGCGTGCACCTGGCCTACGCGTTGCCCTTCGTGCAGGGCCTGGAAGTGACCGGGGGCTGGCGCTATGCCGGTGCCAATGTCGCCCGTGCCGACGGCGGCGTGCGTGCACCGGACTACTCGGTGTTCGATGCCGGCCTGCGTTTCCAGCATCGCCTGCACCAGCGCGCGGTGACCTGGAACCTGTCGGTGGACAACGTGTTCAACCGCTTCTACTGGCGTGATACCGGCAGCAGCGGCGGTGACTACTACCTGTTCCCCGGCGCACCGCGACAGGCGCGCCTGTCGGTGACGTTCGCGCTGTGAACGGCGTCGTGCTCGAGTGGACCGCCGCGCTGTGCAGCGTGCTCGGCGTCTGGCTGATGGCCCGGCGCCGGCTGTCGGCATGGCCGGTGGGCCTGCTGTCGGTGACCCTGTACGGGCTGGTGTTCGCCGAAGCCAAGCTGTACTCGGACACCCTGCTGCAGGTCGCCTTCGGCGGTTTCCTGGTCTACGGCTGGCTCAACTGGCGCCAGCATGCCGCCGACGAGGGCAGCATCCGCATCGTGCCGCTGGCGCGCGGCAAGCTGCTGCGCGACCTGGCCATCGGCCTGTGTGGCGGCGTGGCGCTGGGCGCGGCCATGCACACCTTCACCGATGCCGCGCTGCCGTGGCTGGACGCGATGCTGACCGCGCTGAGCCTGGTCGGCCAGTGGTGGCAGGCGCGCCGGCACGTGGCGTGCTGGTGGGTGTGGATCGCAGTGGACGTGGTCTATGTGGGCGCCTACCTGTTCAAGTCGCTGCACGTGACCGCGGCGCTGTACGTGTTCTTCCTCGGCCTGGCCGTGTTTGGCCTTCGCGCGTGGAGCGCAGCCGCGCGTGAGCCACAGGTGGCCGTCCGGTAGAGCGAATCCATCGGTAGTCGCCAACCTTGGTTGGCGCGCGCCTGTCGGCCAGGGTCAGTGACCAGGCGCATCCATGCAGGGCGTGGCTCTACTTCGGCTCCAGCGCCAGGCCCAGCCGCAGCGGCTGGCGCATGTCCGGCGGTGGCGCCTGCAGGGGTGCGGCCAGCAGCGCCGCGCGCAGATCGGCGTCCACCTGCCGGTCGCCCAGGCTGTCGAACTCCAGTTTCGAGATGCGGCCATCGGCGGCGATCCACACGCTGACCGGCAACGGGGCCGGCGTGTCAGGATGCGCCTGCAGCCATTCCAGCACACGCTGGGCCTGCGGGTCCTGCTCCTGTTGCAGGCGCTGCTGCAGCTGGCCGCCCACGGCGGCGGCATAGGCCATCCAGTGCGCAGGAGCGTCCTGCGCGGACACGCTGGCACTCCCCAGTGCCAACACGCCGAACACCGCAGCCAGCGGACGCCACCAGCGCCGTATGACGCTCTTGTTCCCTGTCCTGGCCATCGCCTGCCTCCTGCGCTCCCATCCAGCGCGCCATGGTCGGTGTCGTAGATGACAGGCGGATGGCGGAGGGCAACCCGTAGAGCCACGCCATGCGTGGTTGCCAGGTCGGGCGCGATCAGTCGCCCAGATCGGCCAGCACCCTGCGCGCGGGCGCAAAGAAGGTCACGCCGGTGACGGCGGTGGAGAAGTCCAGGATACGGTCGTGCAGCGGCGCAGGATTACCGATGAACATGCGCTCCAGCATCGTCTCGATCACCCACAGGCGGCGCGTGTAGCCGATGAAGTAGGTGCCGTACTCGCCACGGCCCGGCGTGGCGAACGGCATGTTGTCACGCAGGATCTCGTGCTCGCCGTCGGCGTCCTCGATCGTGCACAGCGTCTTGTGCGACTTCTGCGCATCGGCCGGCGCGTCGTCCAGCTCGATGTTGTCGTGCTTGGTGCGGCCGATGATCGCCTCCTGGGCTTCGGTCTTCTGCGCGCGCCAGGCATCGAGGTTGTGCAGGTACTTCTGCACCACCACGTAACTGCCACCCGCGTGGTCCGGGTCCTCGTCACCCACGATGGTGGCTTCCGGCAGTGACAGCCCTTCCGGGTTGGCGGTGCCGTCGACGAAGTCGAGCAGGTCACGGCCATCGAAATAGCGGAAACCGGCCACGTCATCAACGGTTTCCACCGCATCGCCGAAGGCCATCAGCAGGTTGCGTTCGAATGCCACGATCAGGTCCATCGTGCGTGCACGGATGTGGTACAGCAGGTCGCCCGGCGTGGAGACCGCAGTGTGGGTGGCGCCCTTGATCTCGCGGAACGGCTTCAGTTCGCGCGGCGGCGTGCTGCCCACCAGCGACTGCCACACGCGATGGCCGATGGCCACGTTGCAGGTGAAGGTGCGTTCGATCTCGCGGATGGCGGTGTTCTTGATCAGGTCGTCGGTACTGGCCAGCACCTCGCGCACCTTGGCGATGGAATCGGCATCGTCCTTCACCTTCAACACCAGGAACGCGGCCGAGTGGGTCAGCGGCGCGGTGATCTGCTGCGGCTCGTTGTCGAGCGTGTGGTTGAGGGCGGTGATCGGTGCGGGCTGGGAGTTCACGGCGGTTCCTGCTGCTGGCTTGAGGCGGGCGCATCGCGCGCGGCGATGTGCGGGCGATCATAGCGGAACCCCCCTGCCAGCGACGGAGCGGTTCTCAGTTCGCCACTACGCAGAAGGGGCAGCGGGCGCGAAGGCGTCGCGCGACTGTCCGCAAGTGATCTCGAATGGGTCCCGCCCTTGCAGGCGATACGCAGGAAGGGGCCGGCCAACAGGCCGCGCTCGCGAAACCAGGCGAAGACCTCGGCCGGGCACCATTCACGGCCGTCCGAAACGGCAATGCCGCACTCACGCAGTGCGGTTCTCCCTGGCTCCGCGCCAGTGTGCCGCCACCCACAGGGCACGAACACTGGCACACTGCAGGTACCGGCGGCATGGCATTGCCCATGCAACGGCCTTCATGGAGGAAGACACGTTGGCATTCATCCTCACGCCCCAGCTGGCACCGGCATTGCTTGTGCTGCTGGCTGCAACCGGCAGCACCCATGCGGCCGGGGCCGGTTCGTTCTACGAGGCACTGCAGCGCTATCAGGACGACGACGCCAAAGGCTGTGCCGGTGCCCTCGGCGCGATGTACCACAACGGTGAGCGCTTCCCGGACGGTGGCGAGCTGTTGCTGGTCGAATGCACCGCCGCCACCGGTGACCACGCCGCGGCGATGGCCTACGTCATCGCGCTGCTGGGCCAGGACCGCCTTCCCCTCGAGGATCTGCTGCACAAGGATCGCCCAGGCCTGAATGCCCTGCGTGCCGGACCGGAGTGGCCGCGGATGCTGGCCCGCGCGGAAGCGATGCAGAAACAACGTGCGGGAATGATGGACGAACCCTTGCGCAGGGAACTGCTCGACCGTGAAGCCCGCGACCAGGCCGCGCAGCATGCAGCCATCGCGGACGGCGGCGGCGAGGCCTTCAAGGGCACCGCACCTGTAGCCAAGGCCAATGCGGAGTGGCTGAAGACCGTGATCGCCGAGAAGGGATGGCCGACCCGTTCAAAGGTTGGCCGTGATGGCGCCAAGGCGGCCTGGCTGCTGGTGCAGCACGCCGACCAGGACCCTGATTTCCAGGCCCAGGTGCTGCCGTTGATCGAACACGCCGCCCAGGCAGGCGAGGCCGACCGTGCCGACGTGGCCCTGCTCACCGACCGCGTGCTGGTGGCGCAGGGCAAGCCGCAGCGCTACGGCAGCCAGTTCGTGCAGGGCGACGACGGCGCGATGCAGTTGCGCCCTACCGAAGACATGCCCGGCCTGGACGCGCGGCGCAGCGCCATGGGCCTGCCGTCATTGGCCGAGTACAAGGCGATCCTCGCCGAAAGTTACGGCAAGCCGGTGAACTGATCCTACGGCCCGGCTGCAGGCCGCTGGATCAACCGCTCGAATACCGTACCCAGCAACTCGGCCAGCTCGTCCTCGTCGGCATCGGCAAGGGCCGGCAGCGCGATCATCTGCCGCATCACCTGGAAGCCGGAAATCATCGCCAGGATGAGCGCGGCGCGCTCGGCCCGCTGCGTGCCCTGCAGCGAGGCGGCCACGGTCTCCAGGTGATGCGCGGCGATCTTGTCGCGGCCGATTTCCGCTGCCAGTGGGCTCGATGCGGAATGGAAGGTGATCAGGAATCCGTCCATGGGCGTGGCATCGGCGCGGGTCATCTTCACCAGTGCGCGCGCCAGTGCCTTGCCCGGTTCCGGCTGGTCCATGATGCCGCCGGCAATCAGGCTGCCCTGGGTCATGGTGTCTTCCACCACCTCCGCGAACAGCTGCTCCTTCGAGCCGAAGTAGCGGTTCACCATCATCGCCGTCACCCCGGCCCCGGCCGCGATGTCACGCACTCCGGCGCCGTCATAGCCGGACAGGGCGAAGGCCCGGCGTGCGGACGCCAGAATCGCCTCGCGGGTCGCTTCGGCATCACGTTGGCGGCGCGTGCGGGTGGTCGGTGCGGCGGGCGTGTTCATGCGTTAAGTATACAGCTGTAGACAATGGCCGGCAACGCATGTATACAGCTGTAGACATAGCCGCCCGTGCCGCAGGATCCGCGTCGGGATGGCCCGCCAATCCCCCCACGTATCTGGAGAGTTCCCATGAAAACGACCGTCCTGGTGACCGGTGGCACCGGCTTCATCGCCCAGCACTGCATCCTGGCCCTGCTCGCGGCCGGCTACGACGTCCGCACAACGGTGCGCTCACTGTCGCGCGAAGCGGAGGTGCGCCAACAGCTGAAGGTCGGTGGCGCCGAGCCGGGCGATCGCCTCAGCGTGGTGGTGGCCGACCTCGGTCGCGACGAGGGCTGGGCCGAAGCCGTTGCCGGCTGCAGCCACGTGATGCATGGGGCATCGCCTACACCCACCGGCGAACAGACCAGCGAAGAACAGTGGGTGCGCCCGGCCGTGGATGGCAACCTGCGCGTCCTGCGCGCGGCGCGCGACGCCGGCGTGCAACGGGTGGTGCTGACCTCGGCCTTCGGCGCGATCTGTGCCGGCCACGGCGACATCGGCCGCCCGTTCAACGAGACCGACTGGAGCGATCTGTCCGCTGATGTCTGGCTCTACCAGAAGTCGAAGACGCTCTCCGAGCGTGCTGCGTGGGACTTCATCGCGCGCGAGGGCGGTGGCCTGGAGCTCTCGGTGGTGAACCCGACCGCAGTGCTCGGCCCGGTGCTGGGCAGCGACTATTCGCACTCCATCCGCCTGGTGCGCAATCTGCTCCAGGGCCAGAAGGGATCGCCGAAGATCAATTGCGGATTCGTGGACGTGCGGGACGTGGCAGACCTGCATTTGCGTGCGATGACCCATCCGGCGGCCAGCGGCGAGCGCTTCATCGCCATCGCCGGGGACAGCCTGTGGCTGGGCGAGGTGGCAAAGATCCTGAAGCAGCGCATGGGCGCTTCCGCGGGCAAGGTCAGTACCCGTGTCATTCCCAACTGGGTGATGCGCCTGGGTGCACTGAAGGACCCGGCGCTGCGTGGCTCGATGCCACTGCTGGGCCGCACCATGAACGCAACCAGCGAGAAGGCGCAGCGCATGCTGGGGTGGTCACCGCGTTCGCGCGAGGACGCCATCGTGGCGACCGCCGAAAGCCTGATCCGGCTCGGGCTGGTGCAGAGCCCCGATCACTGAAGCCCGGGATGCCGGTGAACGCGGTGCCCATAAAAGTGAAGCCCGGCGCGAGGCCGGGCTTCGGTTGGCGTGTGGGAGAGAGAGAGAGTCACACGCCAGCACAACACGCACTAACGACAGGCGTTTGTTACCAGGTGAAGCGCGGGCCCACGAACCACTCGCGGTCGCCGGCCTTGGCCAGCTTCACTTCGCCACTCAGGCCCCAGTTCTGGTTGAACTTGGCGGTGGCGCCGACGCGGCCGTAGAACTCGCCGTCCGGGTTGTAGCCGTGCTTCTTGCTGAAATCTTCGTAGCCGGCCATCACGTAGCCTTCCACGTACGGGTTGAACGCGGTGCGCACGCCCACTTCGGTGGAGTAGCCGTTGAAGTCCAGGCCGCGCTTCTCGTCATACTTCTGGTACGCAACGCGCGCCACCAGGTCGGTGTTCGGTGCGATGCCGTAGTTGTAGCCGACACCCAGGCGCCACTGGTCGACGTCGTTCTTGAACTTGTCGGTCTCCTGCGCGCTGTAGTCGCCGAAGATGTGGAAGTTCGGGTGCACCGCAACGGAACCCTTCACCTTCCAGCCATCGGCGTCGCCGCCCTTGGCATCGGTGTTCACATAGCCGCCTTCAACGTAGTTGTACGACAGGCCGTCGGTTGCCGATGCAGCGAACGGCAGAGCAGCCAAAAGACCCAGGGCAAGCAGCGAATTCTTGTTCATCGGGACACACCTTTAATTATTTTGGTTTCGTCGACCGCCTCCCGGGAGGGGGAGAGAGAGGAGGCGATCGACAGGTGTGAATTATCCGTTAGGGGGTCTAATCGACCCTGAATATTGAACTGACTGGTATATAAATATGGTTCCCGTTCAGGGAACTCGCCGTGCGCCATTGTAGACGGGCAAGCATAGGTTTGCGTTTTTGCTGAACCTATGGTTGCGCATGGGCTGAAAACTTATGGTTGCAACGGCCTATGGGCAGAGCTGACTCCGCGGCGCATTGGCCCTCGCCAACGGCCGAGGAGCCAAGCACCGTCGTGATGGCGGTCCAATCTTGTCGGCCCTTGAAATATTAGGACGCTCCCTTAGGTGCCCCACGAAGGTTCGCGGCCTTGGGAGTCGAACGAAGCATACCGTTGGCGTCGGCGACTCAGGAGAAGTAGTGGTCGACATCGCCAGAGTTACGTCCGCTACGGGCCGTGTGCTGCCGCCCCTCGCTCCTCTTGAATCTCACGGCTGGTTCCGGCCAGGAGCGGAGGTTCCACTCTGCCAAGACCGGCGCGCAGGCTGCCGGGCGCAGCACCGCATCCGGCGCGTCCGGCGCTGCGCAGAAGATGACCGGCTCTTTCCGTGCTGGATGGAACGGCACAGAGGCCGGTGGCGGCGCTGCGTCCGGTGCGGCCGGCTCCGGCCAGGCGGCCGCAGGCGAAGCCGCAGACGGCGCCGCCAGCTCGCAGAAGCAAGAGCAGCCCGCATGGGCCAAGCGGATGCACCGCCGCCAGCAGATCACCCATGCCGCGACCACTGCCGCACACACGTTGCGCGGTGGCGATGGCGGCGGCTCCGGGCAAGGCCCGAGCCTGCGCGGATCAGACGATTAAAGCGATTCACAAGGAGAACTGACCATGCGATTCAAACGACCGCAGGTGCGCTATGCCGATACGCCGCAGCCTGCCACTCCGTATCAAGCCGCCGCCCAGGTGTGGGACGAGCGTATCGGTTTGGCCCGCGTGCAGGCGAAGAATTGGCGGCTGATGGCCTTCGGCTGCTTGGTGCTGGCCTTACTGATGGCGGGCGGCTTGGTTTGGCGCTCGGCGCAGTCCATCGTGACGCCCTACGTCATTGAAGTCGATCAATCCGGCCAGGTGCGTACTGTAGGCGAGGCCGCCACGCCGTACCGGCCCGCCGATGCGCAGATCGCGCATCACCTGGCGCGCTTCGTGGCTCTGGTGCGCTCCCTGTCCATCGACCCCATCGTGGTGCGGCAGAACTGGCTCGACGCCTACGACTACACCACCGACAAGGGCGCGGCCGTGCTAAACGACTACGCGAGCAAAAACGATCCGTTCGCGCGCGTCGGCCGCGAATCGGTGACGGTGCAGATCACCAGCGTCACGCGCGCCAGCGATGCCTCGTTCAACGTCCGTTGGACGGAACAGCGGTTCGTCAATGGCGCACCCGCTGGCACCGAGCGCTGGAACGCCGTGCTTTCTACCGTCCTGCAAACCCCGCGCACCGAACAGCGCCTGCGCAAGAACCCGCTGGGGATCTACGTCAACGGCCTGTCGTGGAGCCGCGAGCTGGATTCTTCCGAAGGAGCCAAGCCATGAACCTGCCTTTCCGCTTTTACGCTTTAGTGCTGACAGTGGCGGCCACCACGTCGTCCTTGCTGGGCTGCGCCTCGCAGGGCAAGCCGCCGCCGTCCATCTCGCTCGATGAGCCGGTGCAAGCGCAGCCGCTGCCCGAGCCGCCCAAGCCGGTGGAAGTTGTCGCCGTGCCCGAGCCGCTGGCGCTGGCTGCGCAGTTGAAGCCGCTGCCGGAGGTGGACGAGCCAGCGACCGTGCCGGAGCCGGCCGACGAGAAAGTACGCGTCTCGCGTGCGAATGCAGAAGCGCGCATCGCGCCGACCCGCGAGGGCTACGTCAACGCGATTCAGGTGTGGCCGTACAGCGACGGTGCGCTGTATCAGGTCTATGCGGCACCGGGGCGCGTCACCGTGGTTTCGCTCCAGCCCGGCGAGGAACTGGTGACGGTCGCCGCTGGCGACACCGTGCGCTGGATCGTCGGCGACACCTCCAGCGGCAGCGGAGAGGCGCTGCGCGTCAATGTGCTGGTCAAGCCCACCCGCTCGGGTTTGAAAACGAATATGGTTATCACCACCAGCCGCCGGACGTATCTGCTGGAACTGACCTCGACCGAGAAGGCATGGATGGCCTCGGTGTCCTGGAACTACCCGAAAGACAGGATGCTGGCCTTGCAGCGCCAGTCCCAGGCCGCACAGACAGCCGCGCCGGTCGATACCGGCCTGGCGCTGGAGAAGATCCGCTTCCGTTACGCGATCAGCGGCAGCAATCCGCCGTGGAAGCCGCAGCGGGCTTTCGACGATGGCGAGAAGGTCTATATCCAGTTTCCGCCAGGCATCGCCCAGGGCGAACTGCCGCCGCTGTTCGTCATCGGCGCGCAGGGTGACGGCCAGCTCGTCAACTATCGTTTCCGTTCGCCGTACTACATCGTGGATCGCCTCTTTGGTGCGGCCGAACTGCGCCTGGGTGGCGATGGTGGCGACGTGGTGCGAATCGAGCGCACCGACGGCGCGGCGCGGAGGAACTGACCATGAACCAAGACGACACTCCCGACCTCGCCGCGCCGCACGCGGCGGGCAAGATCGCGCCCGAGGCGGTGGTGCTACGCGCCCAGCCGCGTCCGGTCACGCGCCTGAACCGGCGCACGCTGGCCATCCTCACCGGCGGCCTGTCGGTCGCCGTGCTCGGCGCGCTGATGTGGTCGCTGCAACCGCAGCGGCGCGGGGCCAACGAGCAGACCGAGCTTTACAACGTCGAACGCGTTTCCAAGTCCGAAGAACTGGACGCGCTGCCGGCGGACTACTCCAAGCTGCCGCCGGCCTTGCCGCCCAAGGTGCCCGAACTCGGGCCGCCGCTGCCGGGTGATCTTGGCCCGGCCATCGTCAAGTCGCAGCAGCCGGTGGCGGCCGCCTATGCGGCCCCTGGCAACGACCCCAACGATGCGCTGCGCAAGGAAGCCGAAGCGGCTGCGGCATCGTCCGTATTCTTCCGCTCAGGCACGCAGAAGGCCGCGCCGGTGGCGCAGTCGCAGGCCGCCGCCGCGCCGGGCTTCGCCGCCAATGCGGCGTTCGACCCGATGGCGGCCGGGCCGGCCTCCACACCGGCGCAGCCCGTCGACCCGACGGCGGTACAGAACCGGCAAGACCAGAAAGAGGCATTCCAGAAAGCCGGAACTGCGGAAACCCGTAATTCCGGCAATCTGCAAATGCCGGCTTCGCCGTATCAGGTGATGGCTGGGACAGTCATCGCCGGGGCACTGGTGACGGGCATCACGTCGGATTTGCCGGGCGATGTGATCGCCACGGTAACGGAGCCTGTCTATGACACGGCTACCGGGCGCTTTTTGCTGATGCCGAAGGGTTCGCGCATTCTGGGCCGCTACAACAGCCAGGTGAGCTACGGGCAGAGCCGCGTGCAGGTGGTGTGGAACCGGATCATCCTGCCCGACACGTCTTCGCTCACGCTCGACAATCTGGTCGGAGCCGACCCGGCCGGCTATGCCGGGCTGGAAGACGACGTGGACTACCACTGGGGCCGCATCTTCGCCGGCGCGGCGCTGACCACGCTGCTAGGTGTCGGCGCCGAGCTGGCCGCGCCCGAGAACCGCCAGGACGGCGACCGCATCATCATCGCCGGCCGCGACAGCGCGCAGGACAGCATCAATCAGGTCGGGCAGGAAATGACCCGGCGCAACATGAACATCCAGCCGACGCTGACTGAGCGGCCGGGCCTGCCGGTTCGCATCATCGCCAACCGCGATCTGGTACTGCGGCCCTACCAGCCGTTGTTCTTCAATCGGGGGGCTTCACAATGAGCGCACGCAAACTTCGCTTGGGGGCGCTACCGAGAACCGCGAGCGTGAAGGTCACGTTTTCGTGCCCGGCCAGCCTTAAGGCAGATCTTGACCGCTACGCCGCTCTCCATTCGCAGACGTACGGAGAGGCCGTTGATGCGGCAACGCTGGTCCCGCATATGCTGCAGGCGTTCATAGACGCGGATCGCGAATTTCGACGATCCCAGAGGAGTTAACGTCCAGCCATCCAGTCAGTGGGGGAAGCTAGTGCACTTCATGGCGCAGCCCGAGGCCTCAACGCCGTGTTGCGATCAATCGGCCTCTGCCCCCCTAATCTGGGCGCTTATCCATGCGAAGAGCAGATCAAGCCCCTCGATACTGCTTGGCCTCGACACGGTCCTGGCGTCTGCGATCACGCAATTCCGAAGCGTTTGGAAAAAGGCAAAGCCTGTCAGGAGCGCCGCTTGGTGACTTGCTGCAATTGGCAATTCACCGGCCAGCGCCGCTCGAGCGAATACGACCCTTAGCACCGCGTTTGTGCGTCCGATCATTTCCTGTTGAGGGGGCCAAGGCGGCATACATTCCCCAGCAAAATCGCCGTGTCGGAAGACGATCTCCAGTGCCTCGCGCATGTGTGGTGTACTTTGAACATCCAAGGCAAGTTGCACCATACAGGCGCGCAGTGCGGGCAATACCGGCGCGGAGGCCCGGGTTACACCCATAAGGCGCTCCAAGATCGGCACATGGCCTCGGTCGAGTACAGCTGCGAGCAACTGTTCCTTATTCTGGAAATGCCAGTACACGGCCCCGCGCGAGACGCCCGCGCGATTCGCTATCGCGGAAATGGTGGTTCTGTAGATTCCCTGTGTGCGAAAGCACCAACCAGCAGCATCAAGCACCTGGGCGCACGTTAGCTGCGAAGCTTGCTTTGTCTTCCTTGCCATTGGTGAAGTCCGGTGCCATCTGCAAAAGAGAACTTTCGAGATGTTGGTTTCCAGCCTCGTATCGCCGGGCCGTATGAAAAAGCCAGCGCATCCTTGGCTGTCTGGTTGCTAGCGAACCTAGGACTAGTGCAAGACGAGCGGCGCGCTTCCTAGTTCACCAGTTCCCACTGGTCGCCGATATCGGCGACGCCTCTGTCTTTGCCCTTGCCTTATCCGTCGCTTGGCACTAGAGGCACCGACAGGGCTTCTCGCTCCTGTCCGTTATTTTCTCCAACAGACAGAGACCAAATTGCCATGAACATCGCCGCTA
Source organism: Stenotrophomonas sp. Sm6012 (assembly GCF_030985895.1). Lineage (NCBI taxonomy): Bacteria > Pseudomonadati > Pseudomonadota > Gammaproteobacteria > Lysobacterales > Lysobacteraceae > Stenotrophomonas > Stenotrophomonas sp. Sm6012. The sequence continues at coordinate 27,886 of NZ_JAPTFX010000007.1, forward strand.
CGACCGGACCGGCAACGAAACCGGTCAATCCGAACAATGACAACCCCCCGAGGGTAGACAGCAGTACCAAATAATCCGGCATGCGTGCCTCTTTGCCGACCAGGATTGGACGCAACAGGTTGTCGATTAGTCCGATCACACCTGCACCGATCACGGCCATGACCGCGGCTTTGAACACGGCGCCCGTGGCCAGCAAGTACAGCGCTACAGGTCCCCAGACGAGCCATGCTCCCAACACTGGCACCAGCGAGAGAACTGCCATTACCACGCCCCAAAGGACCGCGCCCTGGATGCCCAATGCCCAGAACAAGATGCCGCCGATTGCGCCTTGGATGCCAGCGACCATCAGGTTGCCTTTGATTGTGGCTTTGATCATGGTTTCGAACCGGTGGCCCAACTCGCCCAGATAACTGCGATCGAGGGGAAGCGTGTCGCGAAGCCGCTCGGTTAGCAGAGTCCCGTCCCGGAATGCGAAGAAGAGCAAATAGAGCATCAGAACGAAGTTCGCCAAGAGCTGCAAGGTGTCTTGACCGAACGCCACGGCATGTGAGGCAAGGAACTGCAATAGTTGCTCGAAGGCCCGGATCGCCTGGCCGCGGACGCTATCAAACGGGCCGAGGCCCAAACGTTCTAATCCCTGCCATAACCACGGTGGAGCGCCATCCGCAATGCGTTCCATACGTGCTTCAAGACCACTTCCCCCGTCGCTCAGAAACCGTTCGTAGAGCTGCCCGATCTCCTGCGCGGCAGATGCCGCGATAAGGACCAGGGGCACCACCAGAAGCAGCGTGCACGTCAGTAGAGAGAGCAGCGACGCCGTCCCAGGTTTTCGCGGCATCCAGGACAGGATGCGTTCATAGATCGGCCAGAACAAGATTGCCAACGCGGCGGCCCAGAAAATCGCCGCATAGAAGGGCCGCAGCAGCCAGCCGAACACCAGCGTAATGATGGCGAGCGCGAGAATGAAAGCACGATTCTTCAAATTTGCCCGTTCCATATAAGTCCGATGTTCAGGTGTGCCTTGCGAATTGGGATAGCCTTGATCCTCTTGCCATGCCAACGCGACTAAATCAAAAGCGACCAAGTGGCGAGGCCCCTCTCAGATTGACCTGCAGCAGTCATAGGCTGGCCGTACAAAAGGCATCGCCTCGCGCTTGTGTCAACGCATCGGGCCGGTATGGATCATGCCGGCTAGGTTTGAAGATTTCTTTTGGATATGTTTTGGATTCCATTAAGGAGCTCGCCCCTGAGGACCTGTCGCGTGCCGGTTCTGAGCTGCTCAAGAAATTTCGAAGCCATAGCCGAAGTTGACGCCACGGATAGCACTCAAGCATGACGCGGCATCCCACATCGGCCATGAACTGAGGTTTGTCTACCAAAGCTCTAGCCTTCTGAAGGCTATTGCGGTCGAAGTTGAATTTTCCTAGCGCCCAGCCACCCAGTCCGGATCCACCGCACTGCCGCGTTGATCCCAGCGAGCCGGTCATGAGGTTCGTGAATTACCGCTGCCTACAGCCCTGTCGATCAGCGTTGCATGGCCAGGATCAGGGGTGCAACAGGCTCTCGACTGGCAGCTAGCGACGCTGACTCGATCAACGCACAAGAAGGCTGGTGGTCCAGGGGCTGACCACCGTTCTTCCTTGTCGAGAAGATTAGTGTAGGTGCAGCAATTGCGGCCCATTTCGGCAATACACCTTTCCGGATTCGTGCCTCGGCTCAAGTTGCCGAAACGTTGGCCTTCCGAATGTCGGAACAACGAGCACCTGAACCTGCCTACCCGGATGCTCGGTCGGGGAGATGCACACTGACGATCAACCCGCCTTGGCTGCGGTTGCCGCATTCCAGCTCGCCACCATGCGCCCGGCACACAGCCGCGGCGATCGCCAGACCTAGGCCACTACCACCGGAGTGCCGGGCGCGCGAAGTTTCCGCGCGCCAGAAGCGATCCTGCATGTTGGGAAGATAGGCTTCTGCGACCCCAGGCCCACGGTCTGCGACGGTAATCACCGTGCCCGACGACGCGCTGTAGGCATCGATTTCTAAGACCTTGCCGCGCACTGCGTAGCGCAGAACATTATCGATCAAGATCGTCAGGACTTGACCAATACGGTCGCGATCCGCATATAGCCAGATACGGGTCGCATTCGACACCACCGGCCGGATTCCCGCTTGCGCTAGATCGGCCGCTGCCCATTCCAGCCGTTCGACGATCACTTCATCGAGTGGAAAGCTGTCCAGTTCAAGCGGCAATTGACCCGCGCGTGCTAATGAGACCAGATGCAGGTCGCCCACCAGCCGGTTGATCTGCACCAGTTGGCGAAGCACGGCCCCCAGTTGGTCCTGTTCCATTGGGAAAACCTCGTCCATCATGCCTTGGATGCGTCCCATTGCTGCATTGAGCGGGGTTCTCAATTCATGCGCCAACATCGCGCTGGAATCGCGGACTTCGCGCTCGTACTGTTGCAGTCGCATGGTCATGTCGTTGAAATTGCGCACAAGATCCGCTAGCTCGCCCGGAGTAGCGACGACCGCGCTGACTCGGTTGCCGAAATGACCTTCGCTGACCCTGCGCGCCGCCTCGGCGATAAGAACGAACTGTCGCGACAGTGGACGAGATATCCACATCCCGAGCAGAATCACGATGGGAATAGAAATGATGACCATGACGGCCAGCATGAGCCAGTCTGGATTGGTGAGGCCGGGACTGAGGCGCTTTATATTGTAGTATCGCTCCAGTAGCGTCCATAAACGGGTCTCATTACCCCGGGGGTCTTCCCGCAGTTGCTTAATCTCCTGTCGAGTTTCCTCAGGAGCTTGCCGCAATGCCAGCGCGTCCGTAATGTCGAAGTACGCCCACATGCCGACGGCTATTACCAAGACGGTGCCAACTGCCAGCGCGCTCATACGCAGGCCGAACCACCACCACAGCGAGCCGGGACGTCGCCAGAGCCTCATTGCCGCAAGTAGTTTCATTGGAAACGGTATCCGAAGCCGCGGACGGTCACTAGCACGCCGTTAACACCGTGCTGTTCGAGCTTGCGGCGCAGATTGTGAATGTGCACATCGACTGATCGTTCCAGTGCGTCGCTCTCCGGCAAGCAGGCATCCAGCAACTCGTGACGAGTAAACGCCTTGAATGGCGTATTCAGTAGCTTGGCGAGCAGATTGAATTCAGCAGGTGTCAGGTTGAGCGGAATCGGGTGTCCGGACGCATCTTCAACGCAGGCCTGGACTGCGCCAGTATCGACAACGACGCTACCATGACGCAGCAGGCCGTCCGCGCGCTGCGAGGGGCGTGCACGGCGGAGCACCGCATGCACTCGCACCACCACTTCTTTGGGGCTATAGGGCTTAACGATGTAATCGTCGGCTCCGTAGCGCAGGGCGCCGAGTTTATCGGGTTCGTCGCCGATCGCAGTGACCATGATCACCGGTGTGTCGCTGACGCGGCGGATCGCCGAAAGAACATCGGTTCCGCTGATCTTAGGCAGCATCACATCGAGCAGCACCAAGTCCGGCCGCCACTGCGCGTGTAGCTGCAGGCCTTGGGCACCATCGTGCGCCATGGCGACCTGGAAACCGTCCTTGCGCAGGTACGCATCCAAGATGCTGGCACTCTCCAGGTCGTCCTCGACGACCAGTATCTTCTGTTGGGACATAGTGACTTCGCTCGCTATTGCGTGGTCCAGGAGATCGCGCCGGGCGCGAAATGGCCGTTCTTAATCAAATCCAAAAGAAACCCGAAGCTCCTCTTCAATTCCGGGTGGCAACCTACAGCGACTCTTGTAACACGCTGGACAGAACGCATGCCGCCAAAATCATCTCGCGATCTCCTAGCTTGGTCGATCGTCCCCTTGCTAATCGTACCGCTCTTAGCTGGGTGTTCAATGGCGCCCCGCTATGAGCGGCCGCCGCACGTGGTGCCCGTGACGTTCGGGCAGGCCAGCGCTGACGCTGCCCCAGCTTCAGAGGCTGCCCAAGCCCCGGCGTTAACGGCGCAAGAGCGCGACTTCCTACTGGCGCTGACCCCAGATCGGGACTTGATCCCGCTGATGTCCCGTGCCTTGGCACACAACGCCGACTACCGCACTGCCGCGTTGCGGGTGGAGCAGGCACGGGCGCAGTACCGTATTGAGCGCTCGGCGCGACTGCCCGCGATAGGGGTAGAGGCGCAACAGACGCAGCAGGGCTTCGACAACCCCGCGCTACGCGAACGCTATCGACAGGATCTGACGCGCGCAGGCGTTGCGATCAGCAATTACGAGCTCGATGTTTTCGGGCGGTTGAAGTCGCTCTCCGACTCGGCCCGTCAGCGCTATCTGGCCAGCGAGGCTGGGCAGGAGGCGGCACGCGGTGCCCTATTCGCCGAAGTGCTTCGGGCCTACGTACTGCTCTGCGCGACGACACAGGCGTACGAGCGCTTGCAGGCGGCTCATGCCGATAGCGCAGCGTTGCTTGTGATGGCGAAAGCTCAGGAATCGGTCGGGCTAATTGCTCGCGACGAGCTGGACCGCCGGCGCGCTCGTACCGAACAGGCCCAGGTTGCCGAGCTGCGCGGCGCCGATGACGTTGCCGCCGCCCGGCGGGCGCTGCAATTGCTCACCGGATTCAACACTGACGTGGAGCCCGGTCCGCTGGCATCCTCGGTCGCGCCCGACACGGTCGCAGCGCTGCGCGAGCTAGATTCCACGGTGTTGCTGCAGCGTCCCGATATCCGCCAGGCCGAGGCTGAACTGCGCGCGGCCAATGCCGACATCGGCGCGGCTCGTGCTGCCTTCTTCCCTTCGATTCGCCTTAGCACCTCGATTGGCAGCGCCAGCGATTCGTTGGGTGACTTGTTCAAGTCCGGCAGTCGTACCTGGTCCTTTGTCCCCCAGTTGGTGTTGCCAATCTTCGACTTCGGCCGCAACAAAGCCAACCTCGACCTGGCCTGGACCCGCAAGCAGGCCGGTGTAGTCGAGTACGAGCGAAGCATAGAAGCCGCATTCCGAGAGGTCGCTGACTCCCTTGATGCCCGCGCAACCTTTGCCGTGTCCGAAGCGAATCTGCGAGAGCAGGATCGCCTGGCGTCATTGCGCATTGAACGCGCCGAGCGACGCGTGACCCGCGGGCTAGAGGACCGCCAGAACTTGCTGGCAAACCGCGTCGAGGCCACGCAGATCGCCCTCGAACACCTGCAGAGCCAGCGCGATCTCGCGTTGAGCCGGATCGCGCTGTTCAGAGCGTTCTACGGCGTCGAATTGCCCGCCCGGCTTTAAGAGAGAACCCAACCAATGACTCACCGCTTACCGCCAATGCCGGGCCAAGCCAGTAGGCCCACTGCACAGCGCACTCCTTCCTATTATCTGACCGGCGCGCAAGCGGCCGGAGGTATGTCCATGCATATTGCACGTTCCCTCTATCCCGTTGGCCTGCTGGCCGCAGCATTGATGCTGTCGGCGTGCAGTCCCGATGCTGCAGCACCTGCGCAGCCGCGATCTGTGAAGCTGGAGGCCATCGGAGCGGGCTCCGCAGACGCAGCGTCCCGCTTCGTTGCGACGCTACGCCAGGAGCATCGGGCGGACCTTGCCTTCGAGAATGGTGGCCGCATTGCCGAAATTGCAGTCGACGTAGGCGACCGTGTACGCAAGGGCCAGGTGTTGGCAAGCTTGGATGCCGAGCCGGCACGGCTGCGCCTCACTCAGGCTGAGGCGAATCTGCGGGCTGCGACCGGTCAGGCAAAAGAGCGGCAAATCCAACTGCAGCAGCAACAAGCGATGTTCGAAGATGGCGTGGTCTCGCAGGCGAGCCTAACCAGCGCCCAGGTAGCTCACGACTCGGCGCAGTCTCAGCTGCGTGTGGCCGAATCTGATCGTGCCCTCGCAGCTCGTGCACTACGCCAGAGTGAACTGCGTGCGCCTTTTGACGGCAGTGTGGTCGCTCGGCTACTGCAGCCGCAGGCTGACGCCGCGGCCGGGCAGGTCGTGGTGCAGGTCGAAGGGCAAGGCCAGCCGCAGGCAGTTGCGACGCTGCCGGCAGCCATTGCGCAGGGCCTCACTCCAGGGTCACTGGTCCAAGCGAGCCGCGCCGACGCGAATGCCGCAGCGTTTACGCTGCGCTTGCGAAGCGTTTCCTCACGGCTCGAAGGCGGCGCCAGCGTCCAGGCGATCTTTGACGTGGCCGAAGCTTCGATACCGTTGCGCAGCGGCGACAGCCTGATGCTGTCGCTGTCTGGTGCGTCCGAGAACGATCTGTCCGTACCGTTGCCGGCAGTGATCGCGCAGCAGGGCAAGGATGCGGTGTTCGTCTACGATGCCAAAGCGGGCACTGTGGTCCGCCGCCCCGTCAAGCTTGGCCCGATAGAGGGTGAGCGCATACGGGTCACCTCAGGATTGCGGTCGGGTGAACAAGTAGTTGCCGCAGGCGGCGCCTTCCTCAGCGATGGTCAAGCGGTGCTGCCTTTGCGCGTCGCGTCTCATCTGAATGATGCGGGGCGTCCATGAACGTAACCCGTTCGGCTCTAAGCGCTAGCCGCCTGACGCTATTCGCGGCGCTGATGCTGTTGGTTGGCGGCATCGTCACCTTCCTCGGCTTCCCCTCGCAGGAAGAACCCACCGTCACAATCCGCGATGCGCTGGTGATGATTTCTCATCCTGGCATGCCCAGTGAACAGGTTGAGCGCCTGCTGGCCAAGCCGGTCGAGGAGCGGTTGCGTGAGATAGGCAGCCTGAAGAAGATCGTGACCACCGTGCGTCCAGGCAGCGCGACTATCCAGTTGACCGCCTACGACCATGTTAAGGACCTGCCGGCACTGTGGCAGCGGGTACGAGCCAAATCGGCCGAGGCCGGCCAGGCATTGCCGGTGGGCACGTTTGGTCCCTTCGTCGACGACGACTTTGGACGTGTAGCGGTGGCTTCAATTGCGGTCACGGCGCCGGGCTACAGTATGAGCGAGATGCGTGAGCCGCTGCGCGAGATGCGCGCACAGCTACATACGCTGTCCGCGGTAGAACGGGTCACCTTCTACGGCCTGCAGGAGGACCGCGTCTATGTGTCGTTCGACCGCGGGCGCTTGGTTGAGGCTGGCCTCACACCGTCAGCGGTGATGCAGCAGCTGCAAGCACAGAACGTGGTCGCCCCAGGCGGGTTGGTGTCGGCTTCGGGCATGGCGATGACAGCGGCAACCTCCGGCGAGCTTCGCAGCGCAGAAGACCTGCGCCAATTCTTGGTGTCGGCCACGGGTGCGTCCGGTACACGTCAGGTGCCACTGGGCCAATTGGCCCGTATTGAGGTGACGCCTGCTGACCCGCCTGAGGCCGCTGCGGTATATCAAGGCATGCCGGCGGTCGTGGTTGCAGTCTCGATGGCGCCGGGCTACAACATCGGCGACTTCGGCGCGCAGTTGCGCGCGAAGCTTGAGGAGACTGCGCAGCAGCTGCCGGCGGGCTTCGAGCAACACGTGGTCACGTTCCAGGCGGATGTGGTCGCACGCGAGATGGGTCGCATGCACCAGGTGATGGGCGAGACGATCATGATCGTCATGATCGTGGTCATGCTCTTCTTGGGCTGGCGCACGGGCCTGATCGTCGGCGCAATCGTCCCGTTGACCATTCTCGGCGGCCTGATCGCCATGCGCGCCTTGGGCGTAGAGCTGCAGACAGTTTCGATCGCCGCCATCATCATGGCCTTGGGCCTGCTCGTCGATAACGGCATCGTCATCGCCGAGGACATCGAACGCCGACTGGCATGCGGTGAGGAGCGCCGTCATGCCTGCATCGAGGCGGGCCGGACGTTGGCGATACCGCTGCTCACCTCATCGTTGGTGATCGTGCTGGCATTCTCGCCCTTCTTTATCGGACAAACCGCGACTAACGAGTACTTGCGCTCGCTTCCGATGGTGCTCGGCCTGACGCTGCTCGGCTCTTGGCTGCTGAGCATCACGGTCACGCCGTTGCTGTGTCTTCACTTTGCCAAAGTGCATGCCGGCCATGATGAGAGTGCAGGACAGTACGACTCCCGCTTCTATCGCGGATACCGTGGGATCATCACTCGCGTCCTGGATCACAAGGCGCTGTTCATTGGCAGCATGTTGGCATTGCTTGTTGCCGCCGCAGTTGTGCTGGCTTCTATTCCCTACAATTTCCTGCCTAAGTCCGACCGGCTGCAGTTCCAGATGCCGGTGGTGCTGCAACCAGGAAGCGACTCGCGGGAAACGCTGCGTACGGTTCAAGCGATGAGCCGCTGGTTTGCCGACGCCAAGATCAACCCGGAGGTGACCGATAGCATCGGCTACGTCGCCGACGGCGGTCCGCGCATCGTTCTGGGCCTGAACCCACCATTGCCGGGCGCCAATATCGCCTATTTCACAATCAGCGTTGCACCGGGCACAGACATCGAACAGGTGATCAATCGCGCCCGCCGTCACATGCTGGAGACGTTCCCGCAGGCACGCGCCGAGCCCAAACGCTTCCCGTTGGGTGCGACCGAGGCTGGCGTAGCCGTCTACCGCGTGGTCGGTCCTGACGAGACGGTATTGCGTGACGTCGGCGAACGCATTGCCGTAGCCTTGCGCGGCGTGGACGGCATGCAGGACGTCTATGACGATTGGATGTCTCGTGTACCGCGTTACGTTATTGAGGTCGACCAGCTCAAGGCTCGTCGAGCAGGCATCAGTAGCGATGACGTCGCAAACGCGTTGCAGTTGCGATACAGCGGCGTACAAGCATCGCTGATTCGCGACAATGGTGTCGCCGCCCCGATCGTACTGCGAGGCGATGCCAGAGAGCGAAACGCCACCGGAACTCCGGCAGACACCCTGGTCTATCCGGGGGCAGGCGGTCAACCGCTGCCACTGTCCGCGATCGCGTCGGTCTCCACGGCAACAGAGCCGTCAACGATCATGCGCCGCAACCTGGTACGCACGCTGACCGTAACTGGCCGACATCCAACCCTGACTGCCAACGAGATCGTCGCTGCAGTCACTCCCAAGATTGATGGGATTAAGCTGCCTCCGGGCTATCGCATTGAGCTTGGCGGCGAGATCGAGGACTCGGCAGAGGCCAACCAGTCATTGCTGCAGTTCATGCCGCATGCACTGATCATGATCCTGTTGCTCTTCGTGTGGCAGTTCAATTCGTTCCGCAAGTTGTTCATCGTTGTGGCAAGCGTACCCTTCGTGCTGATTGGAGCGGCGCTTGCGTTGTTGCTGACTGGGCAGCCATTCGGCTTCATTGCGACCTTCGGCTTGCTGGCCCTGGCAGGAATCATTGTCAACAACGCGGTTCTGCTGCTGGAGCGAATCGAGGCAGAGCTGGCTTCAGGCCTGCCACGGCGTGAGGCGGTGATCTCAGCGGCAGTGATGCGACTACGCCCGATCGTGATGACCAAGCTGACGTGCATCGTTGGCCTGGTTCCCCTGATGCTATTTGGCGGGCCACTTTGGACCAGTATGGCGATCTCCATGATCGGCGGGCTTGCACTTGGCACGCTCGTGACACTGGGTCTGATTCCGATCCTGTACGACCTGCTGTTCTCGCTGCGCGTGCGTGGCAAGTCGACGCAGGAGGGAGCGACCGTATGAGTTGCTTGATTGCAATCTCTCGCCAAACTGGTGGCCGTCGCTGTGCCATAGCCTGGAGAACATCCCATGACTGAAGCATGGCTTCGTCGCTCAGCCAAGGCGCTAGGGCCTGCGGCGTGGACAGCCGGCGGCGATTGGACGATTGAACACTATGGAAAGTTGTCCAAGATGGTCGCCGGCCTGCGTGTGGAGAATTCTGGTCAGTCCGCGATTTCGATCTTGGACTGGGCAAATATCCGAAGGCTTGATACTGCCGGTGCCGCGCTGCTAGTAGAGATGCTCGGCGCAGATCTAGTGCGTACTCATGTTGGCTCGGACGAGGGTCTGTCACCAGAACGCCGTGCACTGTTGGAGACGCTCGCGGACGCGGCGGAAGCTCAGCAGATCTCAACGCCCGAGAGCGCCGAGTCCACCCCGGCACTTCGGCGCGGCTTAGAGCGTGTTGGCGCCATGGCCGAGCGGGGCTTCAACAGCTTCCTCGGGCTTGCAGGCTTCGTCGGACAGATTCTTGAAACCTGGCTGGCTATCGTCCCGCATCCACGGCGTTGGCGCCTGACCGCTGTGGTGGCACAGATTCAACGCGTAGCGGTTGATGCCATCCCCATTGTTGCTTTGCTGAGTTTCATGGTGGGGACGGTCGTCGCCTTCCTCGGTGCGACCGTGTTGGCCAACTTCGGTGCCAGCATTTTCGCTGTGCACCTGGTGGCCTTTGCCTTCATGCGTGAGTTCGGGGTCTTGTTGCCCGCCATCTTGATCGCGGGCCGCACAGCCAGTTCCTATACCGCGCAACTGGGTTCCATGAAGGCCAATGAGGAGATCGATGCGCTGCGCTCAGGCGGCCTCAACCCGATTGAACTACTGGTTCTGCCGCGAGTGCTCGCTCTACTTATCTCGCTACCGCTTCTGAGTCTGGTTGGTGTGCTGGCGGGCATCGCCGGTGGTGCTGCGGTCTGCGTGTTCAGTCTGGACATCTCCCTATCTCAGTTCCTCGCCATCGTGCAGGACAAGATCGAAGTTCAGCATTTCCTGGTTGGACTGAGCAAGGCGCCATTCTTCGCCGTGATGATCGCTGCGATTGGCTGCCATGAGGGATTCAAGGTTGCCGGTAGCGCGCAATCGGTTGGCGACCACACCACATCGAGCGTTGTGCAGTCGATCTTCGTAGTAATCCTGCTCGACGCACTGGCGGCGTTGTTCTTCATGGAAATGAAATGGTGAGCGGCATGGAGCAAGGAACGACGCCCCACGCAATTGAAGTGCGGGGGCTGGAGAACCGGTTCGGTGGACAACAGGTACACCAGGGCCTGGATCTGGACGTACGACGCGGCGAGATACTCGGGGTGGTCGGTGGCTCCGGTACTGGCAAGTCGGTTCTGCTTCGCAGCATCGTCGGGCTTCAGCAGCCCAAAGCCGGCGTCGTACGCATTCAAGGCCAGGACATACTGCAGCTTCAGGGCCCCGCGCGCACGCAGCTGGAACGCCGCTTTGGAATTTTGTTCCAGAAGGGTGCGTTGTACTCGTCGCTAAGCGTGATTGAGAACGTCGCGCTTCCACTGATCGAGCACGCAGGATTGCCTCGCGCGCAGGCTGAACATCTCGCACGAAGCAAGCTTGCACTCGCTGGTCTGCCACCAGATGCGGCAGACAAGTCCCCCTCCTCACTGTCCGGCGGCATGATCAAGCGTGCAGCCTTAGCGCGCGCCCTCGCTTTGGACGCGGAGATCCTCTTTCTAGACGAGCCCACGGCGGGCTTGGACCCAATTGGCGCCGCTGCGTTCGATCAGCTGATCCTGACCCTACGCAATGCACTGGGGTTGACGGTGTTCATAGTGACCCACGATCTCGACTCGCTCTACACCATCTGCGACCGTGTGGCCGTTCTGGCCAGTCGCCGCGTGCTGGTCAACGATCGCATCCAGGCCGTAGAAGGCTATGACCACCCTTGGATTCAGTCGTACTTCCATGGTCCTCGGGGCCGTGCAGCAGCAGGCGCTACGAACGGGAGTATGGGCTAATGACTGGCCTGGTTGGACTGTGGGCCGAGCCCATGGCCGAAGACGCGCTCCTGCAACAGGTGTCGCCGATGCTATGGGCGCTGCAGCACGAGGTTGGAAGCCGCAGTGCGTACTGGGCCGACACCGACGCCGGACTGATCCTAGGCCATTGTCGAGCGGTCGAAGTCGCATCACGGCAGCCAATGGAATCTCTATGTGGACGCTATACGCTGTGCCTTGACGGACGCATATCTAACCGCGCTCGCCTGAAGGACTGGCTCGGCGACGCGCCTCGCAGGAGCAGTGACGAGCAGCTACTGCTTCAAGCCGTTAGCCACTGGGGTGTAGAACGGGCGATCGAGTGCTGCGAGGGAGCCTTCGCCCTCGCAGTGTGGGATAACCACCAGCGTGAGTTGTGGCTGGCACGGGACCCGGTGGGCGAGCGCTCTCTGTACTATGGGTGGCACGGAAGCACCTTGCGTTTCGGTTCCGAACTAAAGGCGTTACAAGCTTCCCCGGAATTTATGCCAGCGATCGACCAAGACGCGCTTTGCCTCCTGCTGCGCCACGACTATGTGCCGGCACCGCACACCATCTACATTGGTATCCATAAGTTGATGGCTGGCGCACTCCTGCGTATCGGGATGAGAGACCACGCGGCGCGTGGGTCAATGCAGGCCATACAGGGCGGCCGAAGCTATTGGTCCGCGCAGGAGGAAATGAAGGAGGCGCTGAAAGAACAATCATCGATAGTGCCGTCGCTAGAGCATGCCACTGAATCTTTGGAATCTACGCTGCGCCAGGCGGTCTCCAGTCGTATGCACTCGCCCTTGACCTGTGGCGCGTTTTTGTCCGGAGGAACCGACTCGTCGCTAATAGTGGCGCTAATGCAGCAGCAGTCGTTTACACCGGTCGACACCTGGACTGTCGGGTTTGATGATCCCGGCCATGATGAAAGCAAGTGGGCTTCGCAGGTCGCGCGTCACTTGGGCGCTCACAATCATAGCCATCGCATCGATGCCAACCAAGCGCGCGATATTCTCGATCGTGTTCCGCAAGTGTGGTGCGAGCCATTTGCGGATTCCTCGCAGATTCCAACGCTCCTGGCAAGTCAACTGCTTGGAGAGCACAAGAAGGTCGCCTTCACCGGCGATGGCGGTGACGAGCTCTTCTTTGGTCATCCCAGTTACGGCCGCGCCTTGCGCAACGCACGTTGGTGTGCCGGGCTTCCCGATTGGGCGCGTGCGCTGGCGCGACAAAGCGCAAGCCATCTTGATGTCGAGCGCGGGCGCTTGGGCGGGTGGCGAGCGGTACTGGCGGAAATGACCGCAGATGGCGTCGAAGGTCATTATTTGCAGCGTGTTTCGCGCTGGCGCGATCCGACAGGTGTGGTTGTAGGTGCGAAAGAGCCGCCTACCGCATTCGATCAGCGTGCCGTGGGGATGTCGGACGAGGCACGCATTCAACTCCTGGATTTCCGCACGGTGCTGTCGGAGGGCATCTTGGTCAAGGTCGCCCGAGCCGCGAACGCCAGCGGCGTCCAGACGTTCTCACCTCTTTTGGACATGGATGTCGCACGTTTGGCTTGGGGCTTACCACACCACCTGAAGTGTGGGGGTGGCGAGTACAAGCGCATTCTCAAACATCTACTCGCACGCTACTTGCCAGATCAGCTTGTGTATCGCCCCAAACGTGGCTTCGGCCCGCCGATTGCCAAGTGGCTAGCGGGTCCATTGCGTGAATGGGCCGAGGCGCTTCTCGACCCGCGTCTGTTGCGTCAGCACGGGCATTTGGACGTGGTCAAGGTCCGGGCACTCTGGGAGGCGTTTCTACGCGGCGAACGTAAGTGGCATACGCACCTGTGGAACATTCTGATGTTCCAGGCTTGGTTTGCGTATTGGCATGGTGCACGCGTGGACTACACGTCAAAGCCCATCGATTCAATGATGCATACGAAATATGAAACCGCTTTTATCACACGAGGCATCCTCCCATGAGCATCTTTGTCCCATTTGTCTGGGCACCACCGCCAATGCATGAGGCAGTGCGGGACGGTCGCAATTTAACTAATAAGGTCCTGTGAACCATGGAAACCCATGCACGCCACATCACCATTGGCATCTTCGTCCTTTTCCTCGTCGCAGTCGGGTTTGGCGTCGCGCTGTGGCTAGGCGGAGCTCGCTCCGATCGCGAATTCCATTACTACCGGGTGATGTTTGACGAACCGGTAATAGGTCTGTCTATCGGCAGCCCTGTGCAATACAGCGGAATTACTGTGGGCGAGATTGTTGCGCTTTCTCTACTGCCGGAAGACCCGCGCCGCGCCATCGCACGCGTTCGCGTCGACACGTCGATCGCAATCCGCCAGGACACTCGCGCGGAACTAGTCGTCACGGGCATTACCGGTGCCGCCGTAATTCAGCTGAGCGACGGGGGCCCGAAGGTCCCTCTGCTATCCAGGAAAGATGGCGAAGAGCCATTGATCCTGGCGCCGCGCTCTGCGCTGGCCTCGCTGGTGTCCGGCGATGGCAACACCATGACTACGGTCAATGGGATTTTGCGACGAACGCATGACGTGTTCTCCCCAGAGAATGTGGCACTGATCCATCGAACCTTGGTCAATCTGGAGAGCACTTCGAGCGCTATTGCTGAACAGCGCTCCGAGCTCGCCGCTCTGGTCAACAATCTGACCGAGGCAAGCCAGGAATCAACCGCCGCATTGCGTAAAGCTAATGCGGTGATCGGTGACGCACACTCGATTCTGAATGAGGAAGGACGTCCGGCGCTGGCGAGCACACGAGAGGCCATGGCGTCGCTGGAGCGCAGCTCAGCACGAATTGAGTCCGTATTGCAGCGCAACGAGGCTTCCCTTGACCAGGGCATGGCGAGTGCCGGCCCGGCCATGAACGAACTTCGACTCTCTCTATCCAACCTCAACACTGTCCTACGCCGCTTGGATCGCAACCCTGCCGGCTACTTGCTTGGCGGCGAAAATATCGAGGAAACCAAACCATGAATGACGCCCTCCACAAGCGCCCGGCCGCACTAGCAGCGCTGCTGTTGCTGGCAACGCTACCGGGCTGCAGTCTGCTCTATAAGCAGGAGCCGGCAGCCACGTATCAGTTGTCACTGCCGCGGTCGACGTACACGGCGCCCAGCGCGCAGGCTCGGCCTCAAGGGCCCGTCCTTGTTATCCACACGCCTGTCAGCAGCCGGGTGCTCGATTCAGACCGCGTCATCATCGCCCAGCCGGACGGACGGCTGGCAGCCTGGGCAGGTCTGCGCTGGGCCGACAATGCTCCTGTCTTGCTTCGCGATCGGCTTGCCGAAGCCTTCATCCACGACGCAAGGCAAGCCGTACGTGTTGACAGCTCGAGCTTTGGCTCGGAACGAAACCTAGTGGGAACGCTCCAGGCGTTCCAGTTCGAGCAACGCGGCGATGCCTCTGTCGTGGCAATTCGGTTGGATCTCCGGTTGGACGACCATGGTCAACCAGGAAAGGGGGGCGGCCGACGTTTTGAAGTGGAGCGCACTGCCACCAGCAAGCGCGAGGCCGACGTCATCGCCGCGTTCAGCGCGGCTTCTGACGCGCTGGCCGAGCAAGTCATTGGCTGGGTGGCGCAGCAGCCAGCCACCTCCCCAGTCACCTCCATAGCTAGCCCGACGGGGGCCGCTGGTATGCCGCGCACCGCCCCGGCGGAAATCGCGCCGCGATAAGGTGAGGATGCAGATGCAGAAACTCGACGATAGTCACTGTGCAACCGGCCCCGACGGCGCTTGCATATTCCCGCTGGCGGCGGACCTCACGGCGTACGATATGGTTGCTGGTGGAAGTTCTCCTGGGCTGTGCATCATGGAGATCGAGCTTCGGGAACGTGCCGATCAGCGGCGTCGCGCTCGCGAACTAAGCCTGGATGTGCCCCAAGACATGCTCGACCGGCCACTCAATGACCCGACTTCTACACCGCCTAGAAGTGCCTTCGATGCATCAAATGCGTGCTCAGGGCACGCGGCAGCAGCCTCGGGACGTTTAAGGCCTACGGCTGCGGCGCGTTCGCCTCGCGTGGTGGCAGGCATAGCTGCTCCGACACGATGGCACGGCAACGATACGCACTTGCGGCACACTGCCACCTCTGGGCTGGGCCGGGCTCCAACATTTTCCGGGGTCGCGCCATGACCGACCATCGGGCAACACATCGGCTCGTCATCGTCGGAGGCGGAGTCGCGGGACTGGAGATCGCCAGCACGTTGGCGCGACGCTGGCGCCGCTCCCGCGCGCCCACCATCACACTGGTCGATCGGGACTCGGCCCACGTCTGGAAGCCAATGTTGCACATGATCGCTGCCGGCACCCGCGACGTGTCGCAGCAACAGACGCCCTATCTGGCGCAAGCCAGAGATACTGGCTTTGTCTACCAGCCTGGCGAACTTAGCGGGCTGCATCGCGAACGACGTGAGCTGCAGATTGCTGCGGTGTATGCCGACGACGGACGGTTGCTTATTCCCGAGCGCACGTTGGAGTACGACACACTGGTTATTGCCGTTGGCAGCCAGACCAACGATTTCAGGACTCGCGGCGCCGCAGACCACTGCTACCGTATCGACTCACGTGAACAGGCCGATGCATTCAACAAGGAGGTCCGGCTGCGGATCCTTCAGTGCGTGGCTCAGGAAGCACAGTTGTCTATCGGAATCGTCGGCGGAGGTGCGACCGGTGTCGAACTGGCTGCTGAACTCGTGCAGTTGGCAGAGACGGCGGCCTCCTATGGTGCCCATGACCTTGTGTCGCGCATTTCGATCACCTTGATTGAGAGCGGTCCACGGCTATTGGCGGCCTTTCCCAAGGACATCTCGGACTCCACTCGCAGCCGGCTAGAGCAATTGGGGGTACGAGTACGCACGGATACTCGGGTCGGTGCGGTAGATGCCGATGGCTTCGTGCTGGGAGATGGGAGTAGGTTGGAAGCATCGTTGAAGATTTGGGCGGCTGGGGTGAAGGCGCCAGGCCTCTTGGCTGACCTTGCGGGTTTGGAAGTCAACGCTGTTAACCAACTCCTGGTGCGACCCACACTGCAGACAACGTTGGACCCAAGGATCTATGCCGTGGGGGACTGCTCAAGCTTGACGTTGCCCGGCAGCGAACGCTCCCTGCCTCCGACCGCGCAGGTGGCTCACCAACATGCCCAGTACCTCATCCGCAATTTGCCCCGCGTGATCGAACGTGGTTCATCACCACCGGATTTCGTGCACCGCGATCTCGGCGCTTTGGTGTCGCTGGGCGAATACGATGCGTACGCCTCGCTGGGAAAGTTCGGTCTACTGAAGGGCGCGACGCTACGCGGGCGCTTGGCGCAGATGAGCCATATCTTGCTCTACCGGAGCCATCAAGCCCGACTTCATGGCATAGTACGCGGAAGTCTCCTGTGGCTGGTGGATCGGATTAATGCGCGCCTGCGCGGATCAATACGTCTCGATTGAGCTCACGTGCCACTAGGTTCGTGGTCACGGCCCGGGCTTTGGATAAGGCGCCTGGATAGGCGATAGCACCATCCAGCGCCGACCACGTGAGATGGCGAGTGCGCAATGCTAGATCTGAACTCTCGGCCGCCGATGTCATGAGCAATCGTACGGGCCAACGACGCGGACGCTGCGTTGGTCTGATGCCCTGTACTCCAGAATAGTCGGTCGCACTTCGTAGACTGCGCACGCTAAAGAAGTTTGGGGATCTGCCGTTGTCCAACGAGAAGAACCTTGTCCTCAAACCTATTGGCGATAACACGAATGCTCGAATCCCAGACGCTCACTGCGCTATTTAAGCTGCTCGAGGATATGACCCGCCCTGGTGCAAGTCCGTGCAAGTTACCGGAAGTTGCTCACGGGCACGCAATAAGGTCGGCTTAGGGTCGGTTGCTGCCATGTCGAGCCCACGACTGCTTCCAGCCAGTAGCTGACATCCGCTCTACCCCCGATAAATCTTCCTAACCGCTCGGCGGCCGCGCGCTCCGACATGGCGTCACAGTAGCGCTGTACTTTAAAAGTCAATTTGCAACGCTCGTGAAATTTCATTCCCTACACGATGGCAAGAGATGGCTACGCTTGCGTCGTGGGAGGCTACCAGGCGCCTCTCCGGGCTCTAGGACGCTCGGCTGCGCAAACGCTTAGCCTTCAGCATAGCCATTGGACTAACGGTCGGGACCGGGACGAGAAGAGTCAGCTGTTCTTCCAAGCCCAACGCTTTAAGGGTGGAGATCAGCGTGTGGACCGTTGATCCTTGCCCGCTCTCCAGTTGCACCAATGCTCTGCGAGAGATCCCTGCTTTGTCGGCCAACGATGCTTGCGAAACGTTGGCCAGAAGGCGGCGCGCCCTGATCCGCCGTCCTAGGGCCTCGGCAATTTCCTCAGGGGACTGGATCGGCATGTGACTCATTTGCGCGCAAATGTGCTCATTAGGGGTGTCTTCTTCCGTTGTGCGCGGAAAAACGCGCAACTCTGGCACTTCCATAACTCATCGTAATGACGTGAAATTTCCAGCAGAATAGAAGCCTAGATAGACAGATCCTACATATCTGCAGGTTTCATGCGCACAACTGGCACCAGACCCTGCGCAATTGCTGGGAAACATCACTGCCGCGGCCGGACCAACAAAGATGTTCGGCGTTGGCGTTCTGGAGCAACTGATCGTCGTCAGTCAGCTGCAGCTACGTTGCGCGAACCGCTCGGAACTGCGCCACGGCCGCGGGCAGAACTTAGCAATCTCGACGACTGGATGAGAATAGCAACGATGCCCGCAAACTTGTGGCTTCTGCGGTACACCTGTTGGCTGTGCGCGCCACGCTCGCGCCGGGAGACGCACTCCCGTGCGTACCAGTAGGCTCACACGATAGACAGCGATCAGCCAAGAGAGCAAGGTTGGGCGCTCGCACCAACGATAGAGGCAGCATATGAAGCCGACGATCTTGGCACTTGACCTTGAGGGAACGCTCATCTCAAACGCAATCAGCCAGATTCCCAGGCCCGGGCTCTACCGGTTCCTTCAGGAAATCCAGGCGCTGTTTGATCAGCTGACGATGTTTACAACAGTTCCCGAAGATCGCTTTCGCAGCATCGCTGCGATGTTGGCTCGCGAAGGCAGTGCCCCGGCCTGGTTCGTGGAGCTGCCCTACATCAGATGGTCGGGAAAGACGAAAGACCTACGTCTCGCCTCGCCAAATCTGGGCGAGGCACTACTACTCGATGATCACGGCCCCTATGTCCATCCCGGACAGGAGCAACTTTGGGTCCAGGCCCCGTTGTTCGGTTCTCCCTATTCATCAGACGATGATGGCCTCAACCTCGTACTCCACCGTTTGCTTGATCGTACCCGTAATGCGGACGCTGACTTGCGCCCCCTAGCCCGGAGCGGAGACGCGTAGCCATGCGCAATCCATCTTTGATTCAGCTCAGGCTCGCATGACTCGCTCCGTGCCCCCACGAGAGATCCTGGATGCCGCCGCAGCACGGCGCGAAAGTCTCGCCTCACAGTGGTTCAGTGCAGCACAGGTCAATGCCGGGCTAGACTTGAAGCTCGGCAGCGGCTGCCACAGTGCAAGCGAGTTGCGACGTCAGGGGAAGCTGCTGGGCGTGTATGTCACGCACCCCATCGGCAGCTACCGCTACCCGACCTGGCAGTTCCGCCCAGATGGCCAGCCCGTTGAGCGATTAGCCGAGATCCTAGCAGTGTTGCGGGACTTTGGTCCTTTCCAGCGTGAGCCGGATGGTCTGCGTCGCAGTACCGGTTGGGGCGAGGCCGAGTGGTTCTTGTCGCCGCACGCGTTGCTTTGGGGCGCGGCACCGGCCGCGATGCTGAGTGTAGACCCAGCCCGCGTGTTGTATGCAGTGCACTGCGAGTTCGAAGAGGATGTCTGAGAGGGGCCTTACCGAGATGACTCAACGCTAGCGTCTACCCTACATCCTTCAATTTAAACTGAGTCTGGCAGTGCGGAACTAGTTGAGAGCGAATACGCGGAAGCCTACAGTTTGGCGGCTTGCAGGCCTCCAGCAATCCATGGCTATGCTCACCTGGTGACGATGCAGCAGCCGCCAACCGCCGAGACAGAGGCTCAGCCAAGTTTCTGCGACGCGTACATCGAGGACAATCGTAGGGTGAATGTCGACGCTTCCCCTTAGTTGAATCCAGGTCCATTGCAAGAACAGCGACTCTTATTCATCCCCGTGATCTCATACGACGGAGACTGATGGGTCCAGGTCTGCATAAACCCGGTCAACCTCATCGACTTGTTACGCGGCCCAAGGTGAATGGCACCCCCTTGTCTAGGTGATGGCGTCCTGCCCGTCCAAGTAAGATCGCACATCCCTAAGTTCGCTCAAGCCTCCGCGGCAAAGAAACTCCAGTACGGTGTTCCCAGCAAACATGGGTGCCATGTTCGGCCGCCTTATCCAGCCATCCGCCTGAATGGAGTCCGGCAGAAGGATATGAAGAGCTTTGTAGATGCCAAGTAGATAGCTAATCCGTATCAATACGTCGTCATCGATATGCTCGTAAGCGCCTCGCACCCATGCCTCGTAAGAAGCATCAGGGGGACCTCCAAGCAACGTTCTCTGCTGGAGTCCCGACAGATCCCACCTCGCAGCGAGTTTGAAGAAGGCTCTTAATGCCGAGCCTGAAAGCTCTTCGCGACTGAGCTGATCTGTAGGGACGCTCATCATGTGCTCGTCTTCCAATCGACTTCTCTTAGAAGCACATCGTGGCGTGCCACAACCCCACGCCTACAAATGCGCCGTCATCTCATTCAACGGCCAGCAGCATGCCCATCCTATCGCAATCCACGAACTGCATCTCGTGCTGAGTTTTCTGACATGACAACCGCTGTAGCGGTATGCACATCAGATTATCTGATACGTAATCAGATAATTTGTGCACCGCAAATATGAGAATGTGCTCTCTGTTTGCAATATGAAAGAGAGTGAGTGATGCTCGCCTACATGGTGCCCTTGTCGATACAAACGCTCGCACTTCGCGCAACGACTCCTGACCAGCTCGCCGAGCAGGTGGCGGAGGAGTACGGGCTCTATGTCCGGCTCTCAGAAGTCTGGATGCTGCTTGGCTATAACAGCATCAGCGCCGCCAGGCGTGCGGCATATGACAACCGACTGGGTATAGCGACCTCAACCATCCCTGGGAGGAAGGGCCGCATGATCCGCTCCAGAGATCTCGCGCAATGGCTGTTCACCGCAGCGCGCAGCGCGGAGACCGTCAGCAATCGGCAGGCCACTCAATGATCCCGAACTTTCACATGGAGGACCTCCAGATGAGCTAAGGCGTCTTCTGGGGCAGAAAAGACAAACCCCGGCTTGCAGGCCGGGGTCTGTTTGAGGCGCAGCGATGAGAACCGCTATGCCGAATCTACCCCCTTACCCCGATAAGAATCAACCCCTAGGCATTCCGGGAGGGAGGCGGCTGCCCGCCTCCCAGTAGATAGGCAGGGTTCCATGAATCAAGAAGAACTGGCCCAGCGTCTGCGGGAGCTTGAGGGCCTAACTGTCGAACAGCGACAGCACATCCTTGAGATGGCTAGCTCGAGTCCAGCGCGGAGGCCAGGAAAGGGCGCGCTGAACAACGTTGTGACCCACTTCAATTCAGTGAAATGTGGCCAGCTGTTCACGTTGGAGAGTCATACCGTTGAACATCTGTTCGCGCTGACTCTGGAGCTGGATCCGGATGTGCTTGGCTACTTCCCGCAGGTCGCCTGTAAGGGAGTGAGACTTGGCAATCATGTAAGGAGCGGCACCTTGGATTTTCTGGTCGTCCGCACCCGTCGCGTTGAGCTGGTCGAATGCAAGGCCGGCTCCGCTCGTGACAGCTTGCTTACGGCAAAGTCCGGTGAATGGATCGATGTCGATGGAAATCTTCAGAACCTTGCCTATGGTCCTTGGGCAAGGCAGCGCGGCATGGAGCACGTCCTGTGGCTCAGTCCCTCCCGCGTCGACACGCCACTCCGGAACCTGCAGGTCATCTATAACGAGGTGCGCATGGTACCTGCCAACGAGGCTCAAGTCTTGGGCAGGCGCATCCATGCGCATCTCGCCGACGGCCCCAAGAGCCTCGATTGGATGATCGAGACTATCGAGGGATTCAACGTGAGCCAAGCGGCGCTTCTGCTTGGAACCCGCTGGGCCTTCGGTCCAGTTGAGCATGTTCCGCTTACGGACACGAGCAACTTCTTTTTGACCTTGAGTCAGGCTCAGGCTATTGAGATAGGAGGCAACTTCTTTGAGGTTGCCAGGCAATCTCGCAATCAACTGAACTCGGCGTTCGCAACGGCGACGCTAGTCGACGCCACCAACGCCGAAAAGCGGCTCGCATTGATTCAATCCGCGCATGCGAAGGGTACAGCCGTCCCCAAACACCTGCGTGGGGTAGCGCGGAATGTGGCCGAGGCGCGAAGCAGAGGTGACAACGAACTCGAGCAGTGCCTTACCAGGTTTCATGCAAGCGGCAACCGAATGAGCCGGCTTACCCCCGTTCAGGAGAAGAGGACGGCTGAGGCAATTCGCGCATACGCCGCAGGCAAGTATTCACAGAAGAAGGACGCATACGCTGCGCTCAAGGAGGCCTGTGAATCTGACGGCGAGTCGCCACAGAGCCGCCAGGCCTTCGAACGCAAGCTCGCTGATCCGCGCCTGGAGCTGCGTAAGGTCCTTGCAACGCAGGGAATGCGTGGCTACCAAAAGCAACGGCCGCGCTCGGACGCGCGCGACCGGTCGGGTACAGCCTTAGCCAAACATGCAGTCCTGCACGTCGACAGTACCAAAGTTGACGTCAGGGTGGTGCGCGACGATGGAATGAGTGCAAGCGCAGAGTCCCCTCTGATTTATCTAGGAACAGATGAGGCGACTGATTTGCCGATGGCGCATTCCGTTGTCTTCGGGCCAGCACGGCGCGATGGTTTGGCCATCCTGATACGGAACTACGTCCGCAGACATGGACGACTCTTCAACAGCATCTTTGTCGATCGGGGAACGGAGAATCAGTCGCACTTTCTCATAGCTCTGGCTTTGCGATATCAATTCTCAATCCATATCTGCCCAACGGCAGGTTCGAGGTTCAACTCGAACGTAGAGCGATACTTTGAAAGGTTCAATTCCCAAGTCAGCCATGAGCTTGTCGGCAGCACCGATCCCGACAAGGCGGGTCGGGGCGTGGACGGGAAGTTCAAGAGCTACAAAACTGCCAGGCACTGCTTTGAAACCGTTCATACGGTGGCCAAGGAAACGCTTTATGAGCACTTCCCGAGCGTTCCTGTACAAGGCTTCGCAAGTCCGGCCGAACGTGCAGCCCACGCAGATCTTCTCTTTCCTAGTGCCGGCCTGCACGCAGTGGTTGATGAGGAATTCCTCTTCAGAACCGCGATCCCGCACAGCAATAACAAGTATGTACCCGGACGAGGGTTCGAGGTGAATGGTCGGTACTTTCACTCCAGTGAACTGAGGGAGCTCGACACGTCATTCGATGTTGAGCAGCTTCGAACAGACCCGGAGGACCCGAGCTTCATTTGGGTTAGGACGAATCGTGGACTGTTCAAGGCGTTCTGCAACTTGATCGGGCCTCTAGCTAATTCCACCCTGATTGAGCGGTCGTTCAGGGGTATGTATGACCAGCTCTACGCGCCATCGCTCCGCGAAGCAAAGCAGACCGCGAGGCACGCTCAGGCGATGCGTACGGCAGCCGCGAACGCGAAGCCCATCACCGCGGCTCATCCCAAACCGGGTGAGGCGGACTCGGGTAGCCTCGATTCGCCATCAGATGATGCTCTTGACGAACTGGATCTGCGCGGGATCAAGAAACGCGCCGTGGATGACTTTGACTCCATTGAGGCGCCGTAGCTTGTTCCATTGAAGGCAAGACCAAGCCAATCATTCAAATTCATAGGAAGCGACAGTGGTCAGCAACTCTGGAATCCCTTTTGTGAACCATAGCCGCATGAAGACGGCCTATTCCGAGCTCCTGAACGCCATCCAAAGTGCGCGCTCAGGTACGTTCGTTTGGGCGCTAGCACCTTCTGGATCGGGTAAGAGCGAAATCCGGCAAGCTATTCTTCCTGCACTGGCCGGGAAACAGAGTTGCTGGCCAGCCGGTACCCTACCTTTGATATCGGTGCGAGCAATGGCCAATGATCGGGGAAAGTTCAACTCCAAGGACCTTACGCTTCGCCTGCATCATGCCGTGGTGGCGCCGGATTTCGGCTGGCTCGAGTCCAAGGATCGGTCAATCAGCACTGATGCGCACCATCTCCAGGCCGAGGTGGAGGTGAATAGTGAATTGTGGAGGAAGGTAAGGGCAACGCATTCGCAACCGAGACTGCAGCACAGCTTCGAAGCGGTGGCGAAGCAGCGTCAGCTGAAGTACATCTTCCTTGAAGAGGCGGCTACTTTGACCATGGTGCATCTTCATCAATCCAGCTATGGCTATATGTCGAACCTGGTGAGACTGATAGAGGAGATCGGTTGCGTCATGGTGATGCTGGCTAACCACACGGCAGAGAGCCTGTGGGCGGGACATCCCGACGTCTGGAATCGATCTCGGTTCGTTTATATCCGTCCGTACAACTTGAGCAATCCCCAGGACGAGCGCGACTTCGTTGCAGTTCTCAAGGGTATGGGTCAGAGCTTCCGTCTGGAGGATCCTAAGGTTCTCGTTAAGAACGTCGATCTGATGTATGCCAATGGTGCCGGCGTGTTTGGACCCACTATCGATGTTGTACATCGCGCTGAGCTTCGCCGAAAGAATGAGGGCGCAAGCACCATTACGGAAGCGCATCTGCACGCAAGCTCCTCCAGTGAAAGGGACCTGGGAACGGTGTGGAGCAGTGTGCACGCATTCAACAAGCTTGCTGATCAGAAGCCTTTGAACGGCGCGAAGAGAATCGCTGACTTCCTCAAACGAGTCGGTACTGGCGGTCCAGAGTCATGACGAGCATGACAAACGCGGGGTACCGGTGGACCACTCTTCCGCCACTTGCGCCCATCGATGGAGGCACTGCCCAGACTGAATCCCTTGGGGGATACTTCCAGAGGATGTGCGAGATTACCGGGTTCACCAAGACACATCTCGCAGGAGTGCTTGACAGGATTGCAGGTCAGCCAGTCAATGGTCTGCTACAGCGGAACAGCTTCGTGGGACCAGGACAGGTGAGCCTGAACCGCGCGCGCGCGCTAGAGCAGTTGACCAATCAACGGCTGGTGGGCTGCACCCTCTCGCCTTTCATCAAGGTTCTGCAGATGAGGGATGGTGGCCTTACCCGTATAAATCGCCGCTGGTGTCCTGAATGCCTACTCGAGGCAGGCGAGAGTAATGGTCTAAGCGAAAGGCTGATCTGGAATTTCCTTCACTACTCACATTGCTCGTTGCACTCAGCCAGAATCGTTGATCGTTGCCCAGATTGCGGGAACATCCAGCAGTTGCGAAGGGTCAAGGCGGCCTTATGCGCCTGCTGCGGTGGCAGACTAGCGCGCGCAGCCACCCACGAGAGGCCCAGCGCGCTTCAATCGTGGGCTAACGCCTCAATCGAGGACGTTGTGGGCTGGACGGCGACCAACCCCGATGTGGTCATTCCTCCAGAGAACTATCAGCGCTTCTTTGAAGGGCTTCGCCAAGATGGGACATTGGACAGGCTGAAGCTAGTTCACAACAGATTCTGGAGGGACGCAATCCGCTTCAGGCGATCTACTACCACGTTCAGAACACTCCTCAACTTATCTGCGATAAAATCTGTAGACATCATCGGAATTCTGACCAATCCAGTTCCGGCCTCATCGACGTCGCTGTTTCCAAACCATGAAGTGGACGGTGAGATCGCCTTTGATCTTGAGGACTGGGGAGCGCACGCAAGAAAGTTCGAAGTCGTGCTCCAAGCGCTTTGCAAGTTTAATACGCGCGTGTTTCCGAGTCAGGAGTTCCTCGGCGTACTGTTGGTTTCGAGGTCAAATAGTTCTATCCACCGTGCACCCTCGTTCCGGGTCTACAGGGATCTCCAGATGCGGCCTGGGCAGGATCTCTTGGCGGGTCGGGGAGTGACAAAAGCGATCATGGACCTCTCCATGACCCGCCTCGCAGCCGGCGCACGAGAGCGGGGCGTCGCCAGCGAACTCGTGAAGAGATTTGCTATTACGGCAGAGGCAGCTCGAGAATGCGCTCGGACGGCGATGATTATTACCAAGGCCATGCGCTCTCGAGCCTTCTCGGTTGCTGGTGATCCCGTCGCGTCCTCCGGAAGGAAGACGCCCCATTCCCATAGGGGCTAGAAAGGGAACAGTGGCCGCCAGGCTTGTTCCCTTGGCGCTCGCTTGGCCACCTACTCGGACGGGCGTATTCAGCGATCTGCCGGACGCTTCGATTGAGTCCAGGGGTGTTCCGATTCGTGCTCAGACCTCTCCGCCTAGGCCATAGCTTATGGCTAGTACGTGTCTACAAAAGGTTGGACGATTCAGATCAGCGAACGCGAGGTGGCACGCCAACTGCTAAATAGACTTCCTATGACCGAGGATGTTGCCAGGGAATGCGCCCGGACGGCAGTGGTCCTTGTAAGGGCGATGAGCTCTCGAGCCTTCTCAGTTGCTGGCGATCCCGTCGCGTGCGAGGGAACGAGGTCGCGACCATCCCGGAAAAGGTGATGAGTGCGCAGTCACTGCCCGGCCTACATCCCCCGGGTAGTCTGCGCCCGGTAACAGGCGATCAATCCACGCCTGCGGTGTGCTGCCTGCCGTGAGCCGGTACCTCGGCGACTGCTCTGTGCACCGACGGTCGCCATAGCGTCCGCCGGGTGCATTGGAGTCCCCGGCGTTCCTTGGCCATTCGGCGACCTCGGCGGCGGTCTTCACATTTCGAATATTGCCGATACCTGTTCCAAGCGCGATGTAGCCATCGTCAGCGTTTCCCTCCAGCATGCCGATCCGCAGTCCAGCCAAGGTCCCGGGCAACCTAAAGCGATGCGCGAATGAGGGCGAGGGGACCGTCCAATACCCATGAATTGAGTAGAATCGGTGCAGGTAGATAGGTGCTGTCAGCCGGCCGTCATCGTGCTGCAGCTATGGACAGGAGGGCGGCTACACCGCCATGAGCACAAGGAGACCTTAGGGTGTATTTGGCCGAGCTGACTATCTCGAACTTCCGCAAGATCAACAACGCAGTCCTGCACTTCCAAAGCGGACTGAACGTCCTGGTTGGTGCAAATAACGCGGGTAAGACTGCCATTGTCGATGCGTTGAGGTCGCTCCTTGCCGGGCACGACGAACCTTACCCGCGGCTGGACTCGGAGGATATTCATCGGCCGAAGACGGGATCGCCTAGCGGCAGCATCGTGTTCAAGTACATATTTCGAGGCTTGAGCCCCGATGATGAAGCTGACTTCATGACTGCCCTGAAGCCTGCTAAGGATGGGCAGATGGAGGCGCATATCACCATCAGCTTCTCCGAGGCGGACAAGACGGGGCGACTTAGAGCAAAGCGCTGGTGCGGAGACCATGATGATGTCGGCCTGACAGCGGACATGATGGAAAACCTTCGTGGGGTCTATCTACAGCCCCTACGTGATGCATCTCATGCCCTAAGACCCGGCCGCACAAGCCAGCTGTCCCGATTGTTTCAGCTGCTCGTTGATGACGATGGCAAGATCGAGATCAATAAGGCACTTAAGCTCCTGGATGATGAGCTCAAGACGAAAGCGCCCATTGTGAGTACCCATAAGGCCATAACCACCCGCCACTCCGAGATGCTGGGGCCACAGCTATCTCAGCTGCTCGGGCTCGGGGTTAGCGTCAGCGATTTCCAACGTTTGGCTTCGCGTCTCTCCCTTACCGTGGACCTGTTCGAGCTTGAGCAGAACGGGCTCGGATTCAACAATCTTATCTTCATGGCGGTCGTTCTCAGCGAGCTGACCAAGAACCCACAAGCCAGCTATCGAGGCCTGATCATTGAGGAGCCCGAGGCACATCTGCATCCCCAATTGCAGGCTGTTCTGCTGGGCTACTTTGAAAAGATCAAGGCAGTGGACAAGGAGAAGCCTGTCCAGCTGTTCGTTACCAGCCACTCCCCCAACTTTGCCAGCATCGCCAACCTCGACAGTTTGACTTGCCTGGTCGACACCGGAATCAAGGTGGAGACGTTCTTTCCCCGAGACATCAAGTTTGCCGTCGGAAAGCGTGAGAAGCTTGAGCGCTATTTGGACGTAACCCGGGCTGAGCTCTTCTTTGCACGCCGGGCCATCCTAGTTGAGGGTGCTGCGGAGTTGGTGCTTGTCAGTGTGCTCGCGGAGAGGTGCGGCCACGATCTACGCAAGCATGGTGTCAGCCTCATTAGCGTTGAAGGACTCAACTTCGACTCATTCATTCCACTGTTCGGCGAGAAAGCTCTGAAGATTCCTGTCTCCGTGCTTACGGATGCAGACCCAACGGGTCCGAGTGAAGAGGATGAAGAGCAAGAGGAAGAGGAAAAGGAAGAGGGCGATGGCAGCGCAGAAGCGGACGACCATGCGCCGGAAGATGTGACCTCCAGTGGAAAGAAGAAGGCTGCTCCTGTCTACCCTTCGATTGGCGACAAGGTGCAGGTGTCCGCCAATACCTTGAGTATGCTCAAGTTCGAGGATTCATATCTCAAGATCTTCCATGGGCTGAAGACGCTTGAGTATGACTTGGCCTTGTACGCCAGCAATCGCAAGATCATGCTTGCGGCGCTTAAGGAGCTACACCCGAAGATCTCTGCGAACCTGGAGAAGAAGGTGGACGCCGCTACGGGAGATGCAGAGAAGGCTCGCGCACTGTTCAGCGGAATGTTCGAGAGGAAGAACGGAAACGTCCAGAAGGGGCGCTTTGCACAAGCTTTGGCGTACCTGATCGCTAAGGCGAAAGAGGAAGACTTCACTGTTCCGGAGTACATCAAGTCTGCAGTCGAACACGCTTGCCAGCCTGGCCCGAAGAAGGCTGAGGGCGAATGAGCACGGATACCCCTTCAGTAGAACAGCGTCAGATCATCTCGGCTCCATTGCAACCCATGTCGGTCATCGCTTGCGCGGGAAGTGGGAAGACCTTCACGGCAGTACGCAGGCTGGCCCACATACGTCAATGCCTCGGTGATCACCGGGGCCGAGTTGCGCTCCTGTCCTTCTCGAACATCGCCGTGGAGACCTTCAGGCGCGAGTACCAGGCACTCGCAATGGGATCGCTCAAGATCCCTTCCCACCAGCGTGTTGAGATCGACACATTGGACGGGTTCATTGCGACAAACATTCTGCGACCCCACGCCCATCGGACGATGGGGTGTACCACGACCCCGTTCTTGCTATCAGGGAGCGAGTCATTCCTGCTAGGAAAGGACTATTGCTTCTGGGTGGAGTCGCCGAGAACCAAAAACTACCCAGTGCCACCAGGGCATATCCATCGCGTTGTCATTGGCCCTTCTGGGGCTGGAACGGACTTCTTTTACCAGAACTCCGGCATGCTGACGAAGATCAATAATGGTCCGAAGGCTGCCGCGGCCTTGGGAAAACTAGGGGCCTACACGCACGAGCTGGCACGCTATTGGGTCGACCTTACCCTCCGCAGCCAACCCGAGATCTTGCGAGTCCTCGCGCGTCGCTATCCCCACATCCTGATTGATGAAGCCCAGGATATCGGCATCCTGCACCAGGTGATCATTGAGAGGCTCAGCCAAGCAGGCTCTCAGATTTCCCTTATTGGCGATCCCAATCAAGGCATCTACGAGTTCATGGGCGCGACCGGCTCGTTCCTGTCAAGCTACCACAGCAAACCCGGTGTTTCTGCAGCCGCCCTGACCCGCAACTATCGGTCCGTACCGGCCGTGCTCGATCTTGCCAACGCAATCTCAGCGCGTACAGACGATCCGGATAGGACCGCGCCGTCTACGCTCCATGGGGCCTACTTCGTTCCGTACACGACCGCCGATACGAAGAAGGTTTTGGCTGCCTTCCAGGCAACACTGGTCTCCGCCGGGTTGGACCCTGGACGCTCGGCCGTGCTCTGCCGTGCACGCAAGTGGGCCGACGAGCTGGCTGGGCATGAGGGTGCGCCTGGCGTGGGAACGACTAAGATGCTTGCCCAGGCAGCCATGGTGCGCGATATCCACTCTGACTACTCAACAGCATTCAGACTCGTGGCAACTGCCATCATGGGTTTGACCGACAACGCGCCCAAGGGCATCGTTGCTCGCCTGACTCAGGCAGCCAGGTACCCAGAGGAACGAGCGCTTCGTCGTGTCATTTGGGCTTTCACGCGAGATCCGGTCTCGGGCCTGCCCAGCGCAGCGCTGCGCGCTGTTAGCGATTGGCAGCCGGCACTGTTGAAACGTTTAAGGGACCTGATGACCAATCTGAGCATGGCCCACGGACTCAATCACACCTCCTCCACGCTCGGTGCTCGGCTCTCGAAGAGAAGTTTGCCCAACTCGCCGCTAATGACCCCGCCGGACCTAGGTGCCGATCAGCCCCTGCGGGTAAAAATCAATACCGTGCACCAGGTCAAGGGCGAAAGTCTGGATGCCGTCCTCTACATGGCAACGAAGCCGCATGTGTCTGCGCTTCTAGACGGGGGTTCCACTGAGGACGGGCGAATTGGATATGTGGCTGTGACCCGGGCAAGGGATCTGCTGTGGCTGGCTGTTCCGGCGACAGCTTTGAAGAGCCTTCGTGCCGATCTTCAAGCGAAGGGCTTCAAGGACGCAACTGCTACGGTTTCGGCCCCTCCTGCCGGGCATGGCATCGGTGCCCCCTTGAGTGGGAAGACCGGATAAAAGCTCAGCCCGGCACCAGCAACTCAACGCCAGAAGACGAAGCTGAATGGGGGTAAGCAAAGGTCTTCTCCTAGATCGGACCTGAACGCGCATTCCTTGATGGAGTTGGTTCTGCTCGGTCTGAGGAGGGAACCTATGAGTGCTCAGCAACCATAGTTACGCCAATGGGGTAGAGAAATGGCTCGACCTATCGTTGCAGGTGGCGACTAACCTTTGGTTGCCCGTCTAATTGGGAGCGGCCGCACTCGCGGGCTGAACGATTCCTTCAGCCATCGCATTTCCCGCGAGTGCGTTGCCCATGCGACGAACAGGCACGCCGCCATTGCCGAGCTGCTGGATGTGCGCTTCGGGAACGCTGCAGCTCTGCCTGACGCAAGCGGGGCTGCGTGTGTCTGCCGAGCGAGGGCTCCCGCGTCATGCTGATGAATTGGCGGATATGAAGAGGCGCAAGGCGCTTCGATGACGTAGATCAGCTCGCCTGATCCCGCTTGTTAATGTTGGGTCAGCAGCAGGCTTCACAGCCCATCCACGTACTCAAATTGCAGCTGAAAGCGCTTGTCAGCGACGGGAACAAACGCCGCTATATTCCAGCTTCCCCAGACGAAGGAGGGAGTGCAATGAACCTGAACCCGCAACACATGAAGTCGGCCCGCGCACTTGCTGTCGCGCTCATCGCCACCGTGAGCCTTGGCGCCTGCGCCTCTTACAAGAACGAGTTTGCAACGATCAACTCGCGTCTCGATCAGCTCGACGTAAAGGTGCAGGGCGCCGCGCAGAGTGCGGAGTCCGCCAACCAGTCCGCACAGCAGGCCAACCAGCGCCTCGACCAGATCGAAGGCCGCGTCCAGCAGCTTGAAAGGGCACCCGCCGGCCGCAAGCCCCGCGGCTGATCGCTCCCTCACCGTTTGAATTGATCCGCTTCTGTATCGGGAACCAGTGGCCTTCGCCGGCCACTGGCATCCTTCCACCCAAGATTGCATTGCAAGGAAAGGAGCCGTCCCATTCGTACCTTCCCCTCCCCTGCACGCCGCGTCCTGCATGCCGCACTGCTCATGGCGCTGGCCGTTGCGTGCAGCGGCGTCGCCAACGCCAGGGACAAGGACGCACCTGCACCACCGGTGGCCGCCGTTGATGAACTTCCGCCTGACCAGAGCGTGTCCGAAACGGTGATCGAGCTGGCCGGGTGGGTGGTCGCCAGCAAGGACAACCAGGGCTATCCGTTCGCTGTCATGGACAAGGCCGCAGCGCAGGTTCTGGTCTTCAGCGGCGACGGCAAGCTGCGCGGCGCGGCACCGGCGCTGTTCGGATCGGCCATCGGTGATCACTCCGCACCCGGCGTCGCCAAGCTCGCATTGAGCGCGATTCCCGGCCACGACCGCACCACGCCTGCCGGCCGCTTCATTGGTGGCTACGGCCCCTCCGACGATGCCGGGCGCGTGTTGTGGGTGGACTACGATTCTGCCGTGTCGATGCATCCTCTGCCGCCGGGCAGCCCGAAGGAAAAGCGCGCCGAACGGTTGGCCTCGCCCACGCCGGACGACAACCGCGTCACCCATGGCTGCATCAATGTCTCGCCCGCGTTCTACGAGCAGATCGTGCAGGCCACGTTCGAGAAGGGTGGCGTGTTCTATATCCTGCCGGACAAGGATTCGATCGCGAAGACGTTCCCGGAATTCGCGCAGAGCAGGGGGGATGCAAAGGGCCAGGACGAAAAGGGTGCGCGGCGCGCAAGCAAGTAGCGCGCGCTAACGAGCGCTGTCCCTGTTCTCCATGACCTGCCCGATGCTGAGTTCATTGCCACTTGGGTCCGCCAGGCGGAAATCGCGCATGCCGTAGGGCCTGTCCCCGATGGGGACGACGATGGTGACACCCGAACCTTCAAGGGTCCGGTAATAGTCGTCGATACCGGATACGACCAGATAGGCATGTGCCGCACCTGCCGGCTTGCTCCCGGACCGTTGCGTGAGGGTGATCTCCACGCCGTCGCGGCAGACGGCAGCAATGTCGGAGGGATCACCCCACGACCACGCCAGTTCGAATCCGAGCGTGCCGCAGTAGAACGCGATCGACTCGGCAAGATGGTCTACGGACAGGATGGGAGAGATGGACTCGATCTTCATGGGCGCGGGAACCCTTCCATGTCGGGGTGTCGGCCGATCATAGCGTCCGGCCGGCCTCACGACCTGGCCCCTTGAACGGTGGACGAGCGCAGCCCTCCAGCGTTGGCGTTGTCGATGGGTCGCCCTGGCCGCACTCCTCCGCCGGTCCCGGGTACGACTCCGCCGATCCGGACGCTTTTCCCGCACCTCGCACCCACGCTGGAACCTCCGCCAACACCGAGGTTCCGAGATGCCACACCGCTTTCCCAAGGTTGCCCGCTGGACGGCGGGGCCGCCACAGGGCCAGGGCAAGCAGCGCGGCCTGCGCGGCGCCAATGGCGAAGACGACGGTCCAGAAAGCCATGGAAGGAGGCCGGTCGGCAACAGGTTGGGGTGGAAGCTTAGCAGCCGGTTTCCGGGCAGAAGAACAGGACGAACGGCCTACACCCGGCCCAGCATGTCCAGACGTTCCCCGCCGGCATCACCTCATTCGCAGAGCGCGCTGTCTTCCTTCAATGCGGCGTCATCCAGCGGGCGGAGCTGTTCGATCTGCTCGCGTTGCTCGGCCGTGGGCTCGCCCAGCCACCACACCCGGCAGCGCGCGGTAAGGCGGCCGACCATCTTCGACTGATCGGGTGAGTACAGCATCGCCAGCGCGGTGCCGGGGCAGTCGTGGGCCTGGCAGGCGGTGTAGAACCACCAGGGTTCGCCCTGAAGCACCAGCAGCTCGCCAGGCCCGCTGGGGCCGCTCAACAGGCGTTCGCGTAGCGACGGGATGTCCTTGTCGGCGGATTCGGCGGCCTGCGTTCCCTTCATCAATGCATCGAACGCGGCCAGCACCGTCGGGTCCTTGCGGCCACAATCGTCCACCGTGTTGCCGCCCACCAGGGTGAAGAAGTGGGTCGCCAACGGGTTGTCCTTGCAGGTGAGCTCACGGCCGACACTGGAGTCTTCCGGCTCGCCTTCACTGTCCCACACCGACGGATCCACTCCGTCCTCGATGGACGGTTCACTCTCGACCACGGTGGTCGTCGCTGCCGGTGTTCCAGCAGGTGCGGTGGGTGCCACCGCAGGTATCGTTTCGACGGCCTTCTCCGGCGCCTGCCCGCAGGCCGCCAGCAGCGCGACCGTCAGTGCCATCCCTGCAACTTGAATCTTCATTCCCTGTCCTTGTCTGATCTGCGACGCATGTGCCACACCAGCGCAGGGTGATTCTAACCAGCGGCGCGCTAGGATGCGTTCGCCGCTCCCGTCATCGCCAGGACCTGGACGCATGCGCCGTACACGACTCGCCGTGATCTTCTGCAGTGCGCTGCTGCTGGCAACGCCGGCCATTGCCCACGATGCTGAAGGCGCGAAGCCTGCACCACCGCTTCCCGATGCAACCCTGCCGGCGCCGCTGGATCGCGTGCTGCGCGACTACGAACAGGCGTGGCGCAAGCGGGATGCCAAGGCGCTCGCCCGGCTGTTCGCCGAGGATGGCTTCATCCTGCAGAGCAACCAGACGCCGGTGCGCGGACGCAGCGCGATCGAGGCGGCGTATTCCGGCCAGAGCGGCAGCCCGTTGCGGTTGCGCGCGTTGGCCTATGCCGTGGAAGGGAACATCGGCTACATCATCGGTGCCTACACCTTCGGCAACAACGTGGGGGACACCGGCAAGTTCACGCTGACGTTGAAACGCGTGGGCGATGGGCCGTGGATGATTTTCTCGGACATGGACAACAGCAACGCGCCGCCACGGGCGCGGTGATCGGGCGTTGCAGTAGATCCAAGCCATGCGTGGATATGCAGCACGCGTGATGCCAAGCGAGCTTGGCACTCACCAGGGCCTGTCTCCACCCGGCACCCGCTTGGTACTCCCTGATGAAAAACCCCCGGCGCATGGCCGGGGGTTTTTCGATTCACTTGAACAGCGTGTCCGGATATTCCGGTTTCTGTTCCCGCGCCAGCAGCGCACGCAGGCCTTCTTCCGGCGTCTGCTCGCCATGCAGCACAGCACGCACGCGGTCGGAGATCGGCAGGTCGATGCCATGGCGGCGCGCCTGTCGCATCACTTCGTCGGCGGTCTGCACCGACTCGACCACCTGGCCGATCTCGCGCACGGCATCCTGCAGCGTCTGGCCACGGCCCAGGGCCAGGCCCAGTCGGCGGTTGCGCGACAGGTCGCCGGTGCAGGTCAGCACCAGATCGCCGAGGCCTGCCAGGCCCATCAGCGTTTCCGGCTTGGCGCCGATCGCAGCGGCCAGGCGCAGCATTTCGTTGAGGCCGCGGGTGATCAGGCCGGCACGGGCGTTGAGGCCCAGCTGCATGCCATCGGCCACGCCGGTAGCCACGGCCAGCACGTTCTTCATCGCGCCGCCCAGCTCGGCACCGACCATGTCGTCGCCGGTGTAGGCGCGGAACGCCGGGCCGTGCATCGCCTCGGCCACCGCCTGCGCGAACTCGGGCACGTCGCCGTGCACGGTGATCGCGGTCGGCAGTCCCTGGGTCACTTCCTTGGCGAACGACGGCCCGGTGACAACAGCCAGCGGCACGTCCTCACCCAGCACTTCGCGCGCCACTTCATGCAGGAAGCGGCCCGAACCGGGCTCGAAGCCCTTGGTGGCCCAGGCCACGCCAGCACCGGCCGGACGCAGCGGCGCCAGCGCGCGCACGGTTTCGCCGAACGCGTGCGACGGGGTCACCACCAGGATCCAGGCCGCGCCTTCCACCGCCGACGCCAGGTCGGTGGTGGCACGCAGGCTGTCCGGCAATGGAATGCCCGGCAGGTAACGCGGGTTCTCGTGGCGCTGGTCGATGGCTTCGACCACGGCCGCGTCGCGCCCCCACAGCACGGTCGGGTGACCGTGCCGTGCGAGCAGGCTGGCCAGCGCGGTTCCCCAGGAACCGGCGCCGAGCACGGCGATCTTGTCAGCGGTAGTGCTCATCCGTGACGTCGCTGCAGGGATCAGGCGTTGCCGGCCGGCTCGGAGTCAGCCAGCGACGGTGCGTCGCCCTGCTCCTGGCGCTGGCGCAGGGTTTCTGCGTACAGGCCTTCGAAGTTGATCGGCTGCAGGAAGAACGGCGGGAAGCCGCCGGCCTGGATCAGGTCGCTGACCAGCTGGCGCACGTACGGGAACAGGATGTTCGGGCACTGGGTGCCGAGCAGCACGTCGATCGACTGCGGGTCCAGGCCAACCAGGCCGAACACGCCGGCCTGCTTCACTTCGGCCACGTAGGCGGTGCGCTCGCCGGCCTGGCAGGTCAGGGTCACGGCCAGCACGACCTCGAAGGCGTTCTCGCCCAGGCGCTGCACCTGCTGGTTCAGGTTCAGCTGCAGCTCCGGCTGCACCTGGTCATTGAAGATGGTCGGAGCGTTCGGCGACTCGAAGGAGACGTCCTTGACGTAGATCTTCTCGACGGTGAAAGCGGGGCCGGTGGCGGCATCGACCGGCGCAGCGGCGCCGTTGGTGATCTCTTCGGACATTTCCAGTAACTCCAGATAAATGCAATGAAAACGAGGGTCGAATTACTGCGATGGGGGCGGCATCAGGCCCATACAAGGCCGGATGCGCCACCTGCGGCAATCAGTTGCGGCCCTTGACCAGCGGCAGCTCGGCCTGCTGCCAGGCGGGAATGCCACCATCGAGCACGTAGACCTTTTCGAAACCGGCCTTCTTCAGCGCCTTGGCGGCGGTTTCCGAGGCGTTGCCGCTGCGGCATACCAGCACCACCGGCGACTGCTTGGCATTGGCTACCAGCTTGTTGTCCGGGCCGAAGGCACTGGCCTGGGCATTGCGGCTGCCGGCGATGTGGCCCTTCTCGAAGTCACCGCTGGCCGACAGGTCGACCACCACCGTGCCGCCCGCGTTCATCAGCTGGGTCAGTTCGGCGGGTTTGATGCCCTTGAAGCCCCGGAACAGGCGGCGGATCTCGGTGACGATGATGGCCACGGTCAGGCCGACCAGGGCCGCGGACAGCATCGGGTTTCGGCCTGCAAAGGCCAGCAACTCTTCGTAATTCACTCAGGTCACGGGTCGATTAAGCGGGCGCCGATTGTCGCACAAGCCGGACGCGGCCCGTCACTGCCCCTTCCACAGGTCCGGCAGGCCGGCGGACTGCCACCAGCGCTTGGCCTCCGGGTCCCAGCGCCAGCGCTCGACCACGACCACGGTGCGCTCGGCCTGGGTGTTCTGGTTGATCACCCCGATTTCGACGCGGCGCTCGACCTCGCCCCCTTCCAGCGAGGCGCTGCTGCGCTCGCGATAGGACGACACGCGCAGCTGCGCGTAGCGGTTGAGCTCGAACTCGGTCGGCGGCTTTTCCTTGCGCAGCTTCGGGTCCAGGTAACCGATGGCATCGTCCATGCTGCCCCAGCGGATGGTCGCCCCGTAGGCGATCTGGGTCTCTTCCAGCAGCTTGCGCTGCTTGCGGCTGAGGTCGTCGGCCGAGGCCACGGCGCTGGCCAGCAGCAGGGAACAGATCAGGAACTGGATGAGGCGGCGCATCGGTGGTTTCCCCAGAACGTCAGCCTGCCATCCTACCCTTTGGCGAAGGCAACGAAGCGACCGCTGAACTCGGCGGCCGGGCGGCCGTCGGCACCGGGCTGGGTGGCGATGATGCTGATGCGGGCCTTGCGGCGCTGGCGGAAGGTATTCAGGAAGGCGTCCCAGCCGCTCGCTTCGGCGGCTTCGGCATGGGCATGCAGGTCTTCGTAGACCGGTGCCAGGTAGCGCAGGTTGCTGTCGGCCACGTAGACCTCGGCATCGTGGCCGGCCAGGCGCAGGCGCAGGCTGACCAGCGCCCAGCCCGACAGGGTCAGTACCGAGGCCAGGCTGCCACCGAAGGCGTTGCCCTTGTCGTTGACGTTGGCAGCCAGCGGCGCGGTGATGCGCAGCACGCCATCGGCATAGCCGTCGAGCTGGATCTGCATGGCGCGGACCGCTGGCATGCAGTCCAGTACGTCCTGCAGGGCGGCCAACGAGGAAGTCAGGGCATCAACGGACATCGGAGCAGCGACCACGACAACGAAGGGCCCGCATAATGCAGGCAATGGCCGACCATACGATACCCACTGGCGCCGCTGGCTCCGACGCGGCCTGGACCCTGATTTCACTGCGCCCGCAAGGCCAGCATGTGGCGCTGCGCCGCGCCGTTGCTGGGCTGGGCGGGCATGTGCTGGCGCTTTCACCGTGGCGGTTGCAGCGCCTGCACGGCACGCCCGTGGTGCGCCAGCTGCAACGCGCGCTGAACTGCGATCGCGTGGTGTTCACCAGCCCGGCTGCGGTTGCTGCGGCCGCTTCCCTGCTGACGCTGGCCGAGGCGCAACGCAGCCCGTGGCTGACGGTAGGCGAAGGTACCGCGCGCGCGCTGCAGGCACACGGCATTTCCGAGGTGCATGCACCACAGCGTATGGACAGCGAAGGCCTGCTGGCGCTGCCGGTACTGGCCGACGTGCAGGGCCTGCGCATCGGCCTGGTGACCGCGCCCGGTGGCCGCGGCCTGATTGCCGCGCAGCTGCAGGCGGCCGGTGCCCGCATCGAACGCGCCGACGTCTACCAGCGGCGCCTGCTGCGCCTGGCGCCGCGCACGCTGGCACGACTGGCGCATTCAGCCTTTCCGTGGGTGCTGGCGGTCAGCAGCGGCGAAGCGCTGCAGCATTTCTGGCAGCAACTTCCAACCGCATTGCAGCAGCGCCTGCAGGCGCACGCGACCGCCGTGGTGGCCAGTGATCGCCTGGGTGAACAGGCGCGGGCGTTGGGCCTGCAGCACGTCGTGCGCGCGGCCGGCCCCACCACCGCACAGCTGGTGGCGGCTGCACACGCCACGCTCACCGTCCCGGCAGCGACCTGAACAGGGACGTGGGTCACGCTTGCCGCTGTGGTCGGCAACAGTGATGCTGTGCTCAACGCGGCCTGCCGGTCCCCCACCGGCGACGGTGCCGACAAGGAAGCCTGATGAACGACACTCCGCCCGTTTCCCCACCCCGTCGCTCCGCACGCTGGCTGCTGCCGCTGGCCGGTGTGGCCGTGCTCGGCGCGGGCGGCTACGCGGGCTGGTACTTCTGGCAGCAACAGCAGCGCGAACAGGCGGCGCAGGCGCAGACCACCGCCGTGCAGCTGCAGGGCCTGGAGGCCACGCTGGATGCGCTGCGCCGTGACCAGCGCGCGACCAGCCAGCGCCTGCAGGACGCGGCCACCACCAACCGCGTGCTGCGCGACGAGATGCTCGGCCTGTCCCAGCGCAGTGCACTGCTGGAAGAAAACCTGGCCAAGCTGGCCGACAGCGCCAACCAGGGCCGGCAGGCGGTGCAGCGCGACGAGGCCGAGTTGCTGCTGACCCAGGCCGCGCAACGCCTGAACTACGCCGACGATGTGGATGGCGCACGCCGCCTTTATGCCCAGGCCGCCACTGCGCTGGCCGATCTGCCCGACAGCGATGGCCTGAACCTGCGCCAGGCGCTGGTGCAGGAACGTGATGCACTGGATGCGCTCGGCGCCGGCCCGCGCGTGCAGTCGTTGCAGCGCCTGGATGCATTGGCCAAGGCCTTGCAGGGCCTGCCCTCGCAGGTGACCGGCAACGCTGCGCCGCCGACCGCCAGAGCCTGGTGGCAGGCCACGCTGGCACCGTTCGTGGACATCACCCCGAGCCGTCAGAACGGCCCGCTGACGGCTGCCGAACGCCGCAATGCCGACGATGCGCTGCAGCTGGAACTGACCCTGGCGCGCGCCGCGATCGAGCGCGGCGACCGTGCTGGCCGTGATACCGCGTTGGTACGCGTGGAGCATTGGGCGCAGCGGCGCTGGCCGGATTCACCGGCCCTGCGCGCACAACGTGCTGAACTGAAGGCCTTGCGCGAGCTACCGCTGCAGGCCAGCAACACCGTTCTTGGCAGCACCCTGCAGCAACTTCGCACCCAGACCGACCGGAGGTAATCCCGCATGAAACCCCTGCAATCCCTGGTCGTGCTGTTGCTGGCCGTGGCCATCGGCGTAGTCGCCGCGCAATGGCTCGGCGCCGATGACCTCAACCGTTTCGGCGAAGTGATCCTGCGATACGGCGGCTACGACTACCACAGCAACCTGCCGAAGGTCGCGTTGCTGGCGGTGATCGCGGTGCTGGTGCTGTGGCTGCTTTGGAGCCTGATTGCCGCACCGTTCCGGGCGTGGGGCCGCTACCGCCGCAAGCAGGGCCGGGTGCGCCTGATCGACGGCCTGCAGGCTTACGAGCACGGCCAGTGGCAGCGTGCGGAGAAGCTGCTGGACGGCGCCGCCAAGGACCCCGAAGTGAGCGCGGTGGCGCTGGCCAACGCCGTGCGCAGTGCGCAGGCACGGGCCGATGGCCCCGCCGGTGAAGCACTGCTGCAGCGCCTGGGCGAAAGCGATGCCACGCTGCAGGCGCTGCTGCGTGCCGAACAACTGCTGGCTCGCGAGCTGCCGGTGGATGCGATCAACGCGCTGGACGTGGCCGCGATCCAGCCGCTGCCGCCGCGTGGCCTGTGGCTGCGCACCGAGGCACTGGCGCAGGCCGGGCGCGCGCACGAGGCCTATGGGCAGCTGGGCGCGCTGCGGCAGAGCAAGGTGCTGCCGACCGATGCCAGCAGCGAACTGGAAGCACGCCTGGCAGCGCAGGCGCTGCTGGAAGCGGCCGACGTCAACGCGCTGGCCGCGCAGTGGGAAGCCACGCCGAAGGCACTGCGGCCGACGCCGGACGTGGTGGGTGCCTATGCCAGCCGTGCGGTAGCCCTGAACTGGGATGAGCCGGCGCTGCTGGCGCTGGAACAGGCCCTGGACCAGCGCTGGGATGATGAACTGGTGGCGCTGTATGGCCGCCTCCCGGCCGAGCGCCTGGCCACCCGTCAGGCCAACCTGCAGCGCTGGCGCAACGTGCATGACGGCTCGGCCGCGCTGCGCCTGGCGCAGGGCCGCGTGGCACTGGCGCAGCAGCAGTGGGATGCCGCCGACGCGTTCCTGCATGAGGCGATCGCCAGTGGCGCCGGGGCACCGGCATGGGAAGCGCTGGGTGAACTGTTCGCCCAGCGTGGCGAGCACGCACTGGCCGCGCAGTGCCTGGCCAATGCGCTGCGCCTGCAGCGCGGCGAGGACAGCGTGGCGCTGGTACGCAGCGAAGCGCCGCTGCGTGCCACGGTGGAAGAGCAGCCGATTGCAGTGCAGCCGCCGGTGTATGACGCCAATGAAGAGCGCGACGAGTTCGGTAACCCGCGGTTGCCCTGATCGGTAGTGCCGGCCGCTGGCCGGCATCCACCGGCGAATCTGGCACCGTGCCAAGCAAGCTTGGCACCCACCAGAGCAACCATC
>NZ_JAPTFX010000080.1:0-20643 GCF_030985895.1 Stenotrophomonas sp. Sm6012
GGGGGGGCGCCGGGGGGGGGCCCCGCCGCCCGCGCGTGGCTCTACGGCCTCAATCGGCAGTAGAACGTCGGCTCAGTACACCGTGGCACGGCCCTGCACGAACGAATAGAAGAACACCGCGTTCGGGTCGTTCTGCACCAGGCGGAACTCGCGGCGCATGCCGTCCACGGTGTCCTCGTCCACCGAGCCGGCCTGCAGCAGCTGGTCTGCGGCCGACAGCAGCAGCTGCTCCCAGAACGCGATCATCGTCTTGCGACGGGCCGGCTCACGGTTGTCCAGGTGGATGGTCTTGATCTCGGTGTGCACGTCGCGGAAACCGCCGGCCAGCAGCAGGTTGCCCAGCTTGGCGCCGACGAACGGGTCGCCGCCGTGGTCGTACTGGAAGTCATTGAAGGCCATCCAGTAGCGCCAGATGTGGGGCGAATACGGATCGAGCAGGAACGAGGCATTCATCACCTCGGTGATGTACACCGGGGACCCCGGCGCCAGCACGCGGCGCACCTCGCTCAGCACGCGCGCCGGCGAAGGCACGTGCTCAAGCACCCAGCACAGGAACGCCGAATCGAAGGTGCGGGCGTCGAACGGCAGTTCGCCGGCATCGGCCTGCTGCAGGGTGTAGCGGTCGCTGCACCACGGCGTGCGCGCCAGATTCTCGCGTGCGGTGGCCAGCTGCGTTTCACTCAGGTCCACGCCGGTCACGTGCAGCTCGGGGAAGCGGCGCAGCAGGATCTCGGTCTGCGCACCGACGCCGCTGCCCACTTCCAGCAGGCGACGCGCACCGCCGTAGTCGATCTGGCCGAAGATGCTCGATTCCAGCAGGCGCGCCTGGGTCATCAGGCGCTGCTGTTCGGTGCCGGAGAATCCGTGCAGGTAGGTCGGGGAGGAAATCGGCGGGGTCATTGTGTGCTCTTGTAGAGTCGAGCTTGCTCGACTGTTCGGGAAAGCCAGTCGAGCAAGCTCGACTCTACGGATCAAGGCAGGCGGGCAGGTTACGAGGCGGCTGACGCAGTCAGGCAGCAGACGACAACGCCGGTTCCCCGGCGATCAGGCGATCGAAGTACTCGGTGGTCAGCGCGATCTGGCTCTGCGGGTCTTCGGCGCGGTTGACCACTGCGCGGAAGGCGGCGTTCTCCGGCCGGTCCTTGGCGTACCAGCCCAGGTGCTTGCGCGCGATGCGCACGCCCTGCGGTTCGCCATAGAACGCATGCAGCGCATGCAGATGGCCGAGCAGGATGTCGCGCACCTCGGCCAGCGACGGCGGCGGCAGTTCTTCCCCGGTGGCCAGGAAGTGCGCCACCTCGCGGAAGATCCACGGCCGGCCCTGCGCGGAGCGGCCGATCATCACTGCATCCACGCCGGTCTGCTTCAGCACGAAGGCGGCCTTCTGCGGCGAATCGATATCGCCGTTGGCGATCACCGGAATGCGCAGCGCGGCCTTGATCTCGCCGATCGTGGCGTACTCGGCCTGGCCGGTGTAATGCTGGTCGCGGGTGCGGCCATGCACGGCCAGCGCGGCGATGCCGCTGTCCTCGGCGATGCGGGCGATCAGCGGGCCATTGCGGTGGTCGCAGTCCCAGCCGGTGCGGATCTTCAGCGTGACCGGCACATCCACCGCGCTGACCACGGCTTCGAGGATACGTGCCACCAGCTGCTCGTCGCGCATCAGTGCCGAGCCGGCCCAGGCGTTGCACACCTTCTTGGCCGGGCAGCCCATGTTGATGTCGATGATCTGCGCACCATGATCGACGTTGTAGCGCGCGGCCTCGGCCAGCTGCTGCGGCTCGGTGCCGGCGATCTGCACGCTGATCGGTGCCGGTTCGCCGTCATGGTCCATGCGGTGGATCGACTTGCGCGTGTTCCAGAAGCGCGGGTCGCTGATGGTCATTTCCGAGGCGGCCAGTCCCGCACCCAGCCGTTTGCACAGCAGGCGGAAGGGCTTGTCGGTGACGCCGGCCATGGGCGCCAGCACGACGTTGGGGGCAATGGTGTACGGGCCGATCTGCATGCGCCCATTGTAGGGCGCGGGCGGCGGTACGGCCGTGTCGGTGAGCCCCGGGTTCAGGCCGATCGGCACCGACCTCATGCCGTACCGGCATCAGCAGATGCTTGACGGTTGCTTCCGCCACCCCCAGGGGCGGGCGATCTTGGCCGGCTAACCCAGGCTCTGCCAGGCCTGGCCGGTACCCACGGCGAAGGCCAGCCCCAGGCCCAGGCAGACCAGCGAGCTGATCGCCCAGAAGCGCGCGCCGTTGTAGCCGGGGCGGAACAGCGCCAGGCCGAGGCCCATCGCCGCGCGCAGCAGCAACACTGCAGCGATGCCGGGCAGCACCCAGCGGCTGGCCGGCAACGGTGAATGCCAGCCGGCGGCGGCCAGGGCATACAGCGTCCAGGCCACCAGCATGGCAGTGATGCCGGCGGTCATCAGCGGCGGCCACCAGTGCCCGGCCTGGGCCAGCCGGACCATGCGCGGGCCAGCACCGAAGCATCTGTACCAGGGGGCGCCGAAGGCGATACAGCCGATATGCAACAGGGCCGCGAGGGCGCTGCCGGCGGCGGCAGCCAGCAACCAGGGGAATCCGTCCATGTCCTTCCCGAGAAACGACGCTGGGCGGATGGTGGGCGAGGGGCGCTGCATGGGCAATGCGACAGGTGGCCGCAGGGGGCCGCGGATCGGCCGGCGACCACGCCGCGCCGCGATGGGTGGCCAACAAAAAAGCCCGGGCATCTGCATGCCCGGGCTCGTTCATCCACGCAGGGCGTGGATCTACTTCACTTCTGCGTCGGCCGGGGTGAAGCGCGGCATCGCCGCAGCGGCGCCTTCCTTCTCGGTCGAACGGCCAGCGAACTGGTTGGCGAAGCGCACGTGGCGCGCGAACGGGGCATCGGCCACCTGCGCCAGCGACGCGGCCAGCGCACCGTTGAAGGCATCGCCGGCACCGGTGGTGTCGATCGCCTGCACCTGTTCGGCACCCACGCGGTAGTACGGCTGGGTATCGCCGCGCAGGTTTTCTTCGGCATGCGAGACGAACACGCCCACCGAGCCCAGGGTCACCACCACCGTCCCGTTGCCGACCAGCTTGCGGCACAGCGCGTGCAGGCTGGCGCCGTCCAGCGCGGCTACGTCGTTGGCGTCCACGCGCTCACCGACGTGGCGGCCGAGCAGGGCGGCGAACTCGGTCTCGTTCGGGGTGATCACATCGGCCAGCTTGAGCAGGCCGATGGTCGAGGGCGCATCGGCCGGCGCGGTGTTGAGCACGGTGGTGACACCGGCCTCGCGCGCGGTGGCCAGCGCCGCTTCGATGGTCGGCACCGGCGATTCCAGCTGC
Source organism: Stenotrophomonas sp. Sm6012 (assembly GCF_030985895.1). NCBI lineage: Bacteria > Pseudomonadati > Pseudomonadota > Gammaproteobacteria > Lysobacterales > Lysobacteraceae > Stenotrophomonas > Stenotrophomonas sp. Sm6012. Next base: position 3,327 of record NZ_JAPTFX010000080.1, read on the forward strand.
ACCAGCACCACCTTGGCGCCGGTCAGCAGCGCCTGCTGCTGGTGCAGGAAGTCGGTGCTGAGCGCGGCATTGGCGCCCGGGCCGATCACGATGGTGTTGCGGCCGCGGGCGTCGACGTAGATGCCCGCGGTGCCGGTCGGCTCGCTGCTGGCTTCGGCGATCAGCCCGAAGCCATCGTGCGCGGCCAGTTCGCGTGCCGTGGCGCCACCGGCATCATCGCCCAGCGCGCACACGAAGTGCGTGTCGGCGCCGGCGCGGCAGGCCGCCACGGCCTGGTTGAAGCCCTTGCCACCGGGGCCGGTGCTGTAGCGGCCGGCAATGGTCGCACCCGGTGCCGGCAGCGACTCGCACCGCCACACGTGATCGACATTGAAGGAACCGACGACAACGACACTGCTGCTCATAGGGAATCTTTTCTCAACCAAGGGTTCAACTGAAGTGCGTCAGCACGCCGGCGATGGTCGCCGTCATGAAGGTGGCAATGGTACCGCCCAGCACCGCGCGCAGGCCGAACTTGGCCAGGTCGTGGCGACGTTCCGGGGCCAGGCCACCGATGCCGCCGATCTGGATCGCGATCGAGCTGAAGTTGGCGAAGCCGCACAGCGCGTAGGTGGCGATCAGGCGGCCCTCGTCGGACAGGCTCACGCCGGCCACCTGGCCGTTCACGATCTGCGACAGCTCGGTATAGGCGACGAATTCGTTGATCACGACCTTCTGTCCGATCAGCGAACCGACGGTGGTGGCATCGGCCCACGGCGTGCCGATCACCCAGGCGATCGGGGCCAGCACGTAACCGAAGATGGTCGACAGGTTGGTCGGCTTGCCGATCGCGGCCGCCAGGCCGGTCACATCGCCGAGCCAGGTCAGCGGGGCGTTCAGCAGCGCGATCAGGGCGATGAAGGCCAGCAGCATCGCGCCGATGTTCAGCGCCAGCTTCAGGCCGTCACCGGCGCCGGCCGCGGCCGCATCGATGATGTTGCTGGAGGTCTTCTCCACTTCCATCTTCACCGTGCCGCGGGTCAGCGGGGTGCCGGTTTCCGGAATCAGCAGCTTGGCCACGACCAGGGTGGCCGGTGCGGCCATGATGCTGGCCGCCAGCAGGTGCTTGGCGTAGAACGCCTGCTGCACCGGGTCGCCACCGCCGAGCATGCCCACGTAGGCCGCCAGCACGCCGCCGGCAATGTGGGCCATGCCGCCGATCATCATGGTCAGCAGTTCGGACTGGGTCATCTTGGCGATGTACGGGCGCACGGTCAGCGGCGCCTCGGTCTGGCCGATGAAGACGCTGGCGCAGACGCTGGTGGTTTCCGCGCCGGACACGCGCATCACCTTGGTGATTGCCCACGCCATCACGCGCACGATCGCCTGCATGATGTTCAGGTGGTACATCACGCCCATCAGCGCCGAGAAGAAGATGATGGTCGGCAGCACCTGGAAGGCGAAGATGAAGCCGTAGTTCTTGGTGTCCATCAACGAGCCGAAGATGAAACCCGAGCCTTCGTTGACGAAGCTCAGCACCTTGACGAAGCCATGGCCCAGCGCATCGAACACGTCGCGCCCGCCCGGCACCAGGATCACCAGCGCCGCAAAGGCGATCTGCAGGGTGATACCGGTGGCAACCAGCTTCCAGTCAACCGCGCGCTTGTTGTTGGAAAACAACCAGGTGATGCCGATCAGCACCGCCAACCCGAACAGGCCGAAGCCGATCCTGCCCAAACCTTCGACCATGTGAGTGACTCCCCTGGGGCGTCGCGAAAAACGGGAAGCCTAGTGCAGGGCCGGGGCCGGGGCAAGGAAAAGCAACGTGCAGGCGTCCATCGGTACCGATCAGGCCAGCAACGGCAAGGGGTTGCGGCCGGCAGCGGCAGGTAGAATGAGGCTCGATCCCGGCCCGGATGCGGGCCCGCAGCAGGAGATTCGCATGCAATACCGTCGCCTGGGCTCCACCGGCCTGCCGATTTCCGCCCTGTCCTTCGGTGCCTGGGTGACCTTCGGTGACCAGATTCCACGCGACGAGGCGCGCAACCTGGTGGCGGCCGCCTGGGACCACGGTGTCAACTTCTTCGACAACGCCGAGGGCTACGCCAACGGCCGCGCCGAACAGGTGATGGGTGACGTGATCAGCGACCTGCGCCTGCCGCGCGACGGTTTCTGCGTGTCCAGCAAGGTGTTCTTCGGCAGTGCCAAGGACCCGCGGCCGACCCAGCGCGGGCTGTCGCGCAAGCATGTGACCGACGCCTGCCACGCCGCGCTCAAGCGCCTGCGCGTGGACTACCTGGACCTTTACTACTGCCACCGCCCGGATCCGGACGCACCGATCGCCGAGACCGTGCATGCCATGGATACCCTGGTGCGGCAGGGCAAGATCCTCTACTGGGGCACGTCGGAGTGGTCGGCGGCGCAGATCCAGCAGGCGCTGGACATCGCCGAGGCGCACAACCTGCAGGGACCGTCGATGGAGCAGCCGCAGTACAACCTGCTGCACCGCGAGCGGGTAGAGGTGGAGTACGCACCGCTGTATGCGCGTGCCGGCCTGGGGACCACCATCTTCTCGCCGCTGGCCTCGGGCCTGTTGACCGGCAAGTACGACCAGGGCATCCCGGCCGATGCGCGGCTGGGCCGCCCGGGCATGGAGTGGTTGCAGGACATGGTGCTGGGCGCGGACGCCGAGGCCCGGCTGGGCCAGGTGCGCCGTTTCAGCGAGGTGGCGCGTGCGCTGGGCCAGTCCCCGGCCACCCTGGCCATTGCCTGGTGCCTGCGCAACCCGAACGTTTCCAGCGTGATCCTCGGCGCCAGCCGGGTCAGCCAGCTGCTGCAGAACCTGCAGGCGCTGGAGGTGCTGGAGCAGGTCGATGCCGCCGGCTGGGCCCAGGTCGAAGCCGCGTTCGCCTGACTGCCCTTTGTAGAGTCGAGCCGTGCTCGACTCCGCCCCTGGGAGAGCAGTCGAGCAGGGCTCGACTCTACAACGGCGCCACGCCATTTCGATTGATAACAGCTATCGAATTCGCGGATTCGATCATTAATCCCATCAATCAAATTGAGAATGGTTGTTGATTGTCAACTGAGAATCATTATCATTTAACTCGTCCCTCGCACGAGTCCAGATGCTCATGAATGCTCAACCTGTACTGCTGCGCCCCGAAACGCTGACCCTCCGCGATCGTCCGGTCCGCGTCGTTCCGCCGGAAGAGGTCATCGACAGCGAAGCCCTGCTCAAGGGCCGTCGTGAAATCCTGATCCAGCACGGCGACCGCTTCTATCGCCTGCGGCACACCAGCAACGACAAGCTGATCCTGACCAAGTAACCGCGGCCTGGTCGCCCGCCTCCCTCCCTCCTGCCGGCAACGCCGACAGGGTGGGCGACCCGTCCGCGCCCGCTCTCTCCCCCTCGGTCTATCGCGTGCACCCTCCGGGTGTGCCGGTAACCGGGGGTTCCCTTGCCTGACCGAACGAAACCGATGACCCGCCATACCGCCCTTTGCCTTGCTGTCTGGATGGCCCTGCCGCTGTCCGCCCATGCCGCCGCCGCTGGCACCGCCGCGCCCGACGCGCGCGAATTTGATCGCGTGCAGGTCACCGCCACCCGCACCGAGCGTGCGGTGAGTGATGTGGCCGCCACGGTCGATGTGATCGACCGCGAGCAGATGGACCGGCACCTGGTGCAGGACATCAAGGATCTGCTGCGCTACGAGCCGGGCCTCTCGGTCAACCGCAGCGCGGCCCGCTTCGGCCTCGGCAGCATCCGCATCCGTGGCCTGGACGGCAACCGCGTGCGCGTGCAGACCGATGGCATCGCGATGCCGACCAGCTTCAACATTGGTTCGTTCTCCAATGCCAACCGCAACTTCACCGACCTGGACACGCTCAAGCGCGTGGAGATCGTGCGCGGTCCGGCCAGCTCGTTGTATGGCTCGGACGCGCTCGGCGGCGTGGTCGCGTTCGTCACCAAGGATCCGGCCGACTACCTGAAGGACGGCAAGGACAGCTACGTCGGCCTGAAGTTCGGCTATGACGGCGAGTGGAAGGGGCTGCTCGGCGGCGTCACCACCGCCTTCGGTGGCGAGCACTGGAGCGGCATGGTCAACATCAACCATCGCCAGGGCCAGGAAACCGACAACAAGGGTGACGTGCGCAGCCTCGACAACACCCGCACTGCGCCAAATCCGCAGGACCGCGATGGTCGCAGCGGCCTGGCCAAGCTGGTCTACGCGCCGAGCGAGGACCAGCGTTTCCGCCTGACCGTGGAAGGCAACGAAGACAAGACCAAGACCAACGTGCTGTCGTCGATCGACCGCACCACCACCACCGGCATGAAGGCGCGCGACAAGCAGAACCGCACCCGCGTGTCGTTCGCCCATGAAATGGATGCGCTGGACAAGGGCTTCGCCGACAGCCTGCACTGGCAGGTCTACACCCAGCACAGCGAGACCACCCAGGTCACCGACGAGGACCGCGCCAACCGCAGCCGTCGCCATCGCGAGTTCAATTTCGACCAGCGCGTGTACGGCCTGCAGGCGCAGTTCAACAAGGCCTTCAGCACCGGCAGCGTCGAACACGCGTTGACCTACGGCTTCGAGGGCGCACGCACCGAAATCCGCCAGAAGCGCGATGGTTTCCAGGTGCTGGCCAACGGCCAGACCAGCACCACCATCCTGCCCGATGCATTCCCAGTGCGCGATTTCCCGATCAGCAAGACCACCGAGCTGGGCCTCTACGCACAGGATGAGATGCGCATGGCCGGCGGCAAGCTGTCGCTGGTGCCGGGCGTGCGCGTTGACCGCTACGAGCTGAAGCCGGAGGTGGACAGCATCTTCGCCGAAGACAATCCCGGCGTGCCGGTGGCCAAGCTGACCAAGACCAGCGTTTCGCCGAAGCTGGGCATGGTCTATCGATTCACCGATGAGTGGTCGCTGTTCGCCGGCTACTCGCATGGCTTCCGCTCGCCGCCGTACAACGACGTCAACCTTGGCTTCACCAACTTCGCCTTCGGCTACACCGCCATTCCCAATCCGGACCTGAAGCCGGAAACCAGTGATGGCATGGAGCTGGGCCTGCGTTTCCTGTCGCCGGCCGCCTACGTCAGCGTCAGTGGCTACTACAACGAATACAAGGACTTCATCGAGTCGCAGTCGCTGGTCGGTACCAACGCACAGGGCCTGATGGTGTTCCAGTCGCGCAACATCGCCGATGCGCGCATCTACGGCGCCGAGCTGAAGGCCGGTGTCGACTTCGGGCAGATCAGCCCGGCCCTGCAGGGCTGGGCGCTGCGCAGTGCGGTGGCCTGGTCGCGTGGCGACAACAAGACCGAAGACACGCCGCTGGATTCGGTCGACCCGCTGCGCGGCACCGTCGGCCTGATGTACGACACCGAGACCTGGGGTGTCGAGCTGGCTGGCACCTTCGTCAAGCGCAAGGACCGGCTGGCCAGCACCACGGCCTATCGCCCGGCGGGCTACGGCGTGACCGACCTGATGGCGCACTGGAACTTCGCGCCGGGCGCGACCTTCAACGTCGGCGTGTTCAACCTGGCCGACAAGCGCTACATCGATTGGTCCAACGTCGGTTCGACGCTGCTGTCGACCAGCCGTGTGCTGGACCGCTATACCAGCCCGGGCCGCACCTTCTCCGCCAGCCTTGCCGTTTCCTGGTGACCTCATGAGCCGAGCATTGTCCGCACGCAGGAACGACTCCATCGCCGCACCGAACGGTGCGGCCTGGCCGACCCCGGCACAGCTGGCCACGCTCGGCACCGTGTTGTGCCTGTACCACGCCGACGGCAACGAACTGGGCGGTTGGCGCCAGGCGGTGCGCGTGCATGCCTGCCAGGGCGTGGACAGCGAGGGCCTGCGCGAAAGCCTGTGCTTCCTCGATGGCCGCGGCCGCTGCGTGTGGCGGTTGTACCTGCTGCCGGACAGCGATTTCCTGGCCTGGGACCGGCTGGTGGCCGCGCTGCCGCCCGGCCCGGAACACGATAGCGACGGCAGTGTCGGCGAGCGGCTGTGGCGACGCCTGGCCGGCCACCTCGGGGGCCAGCGCTGGCGGTTGTGCGCGCTGCGCCTGCATGCGGCCGACGATGGCCGCACCCTGGCCGCCAGCCTGTCGACCCTGTCCTCGCTGGGCGCCGCCACTGCGCGCCGCATCGCACGCCTGGAAGGCGCCGAAGGCGAGCTGGCGATCGATGACTGCTGCTGCGCCGACGCCGCACGGCGACCGGCCCCGCGGATACCCGGCGACCTGCCGCTGATCCGTCTTTGAACCTGATGGAACGCCTGTCGGCCACGGATGGCCTCTCAACAAACCTGCAACCCTGAAGGAAGACCCCGATGAAGTTCCAGACAGCCAGCGCCCTGCTGTTGCTCGCCGCCAGCGGCGTGGCCAGCGCGCAGCCCTCCGACATCGCCCGCGACCACGACAGCATCCTCGCCATGCAGGGCGAGTACACCGTGGATTTCGCCTTCGACGAGACCGTGCTGCTGAAGCCCGGTTACGAGCGCGCGCCGGCGATGCGCAGCGGCGGCAACGAAATGGTCATCGTGGTGGAAGACACGCCGAAGCGCATCGTGCTGCAGCACCTGCTGCTGGACGAGAAGAGCGGCCACATCACCAAGCACTGGCGCCAGGACTGGGTGTACGAAGCGCCGAACCGCTTCGAGTTCAGTGCCGACCAGACCTGGCAGGTGCGCAGCATCCCGGCGGCGACCAACCAGGGGGCGTGGACCCAGTGCGTGTATGAAGTAAGCGATGCGCCGCGCTACTGCGGCACCGGCAAGTGGACCTACAGCAACAACGTGCCGAGCTGGACCAGCGACCTGAGCTGGCGCCCGCTGCCGCGCCGTGAGTACACCAAGCGCAGCGACTACAACGCGCTGGCCGTGATCAACCGCCACACGCTGACCCCGAACGGCTGGACCCACGAGCAGTTCAACACCAAGGTGCAGCGCAATGCCGATGGCAGCCAGGTGGAGATCGCGCGCGAGTTCGGCTTCAACGACTACGTGAAGACCACCGAGATCGACTTCACCCCGGCCCGCAACTACTGGAAGGCCACCGCTGGTTACTGGGCCAAGGTGCGCCAGCGCTGGGACGGCTTCCTGACCCAGGCCCCGGGCGTGCACCTGAAGACCAAGATCGACGGCATGGCGATGATCATCCCGCTGTTCACCCAGGCCGAAGAGATCCAGGCCGGCAAGAAGGTGAAGGACAAGCAGATCGACGAAGTCTTCGCCAAGTACGTGGAAAAGGCGCCGAAGGAAGGTTGATCGCCGCCGCGGTTCCGGTGAGGTGCCGGCCGCGCCCGGCACCGCATCCACGCATGGCGTGGATCTACCGATTCCCCCCTTTGGTGGGTGCCGAGCTTGCCCGGCACGCTCCTCCGTGTATCCACGCATGGCATGGATCTACCGGTCCTTCGCATTGGTAGGTGCCGAGCTTGCTCGGCACGCTCCTCCGTGCATCCACGCATGGCGTGGTCCTTCGCATTGGTAGGTGCCGAGCTTGCTCGGCACGCTCTCCGGTCCGACGCCGCGTCAAGCTTCGCGCAAGGCAAGGGCCGGCGGCGCATGCAGTATGCGCCGCGTACCCCACCAGCCGGCCAGCAGGCTCAGCCCGATGCCGACCACGCCGCCCAGCAGCAGCCCCGGCCACGGCGGCAGCAACGGCAGCTCGAACACCTTCTGCGAGACCGCCACGCCGATGGCGGCGGCCGCGCCCACCGCCAGCAGCGCCGCCAGCGTGCCCAGGGCGCCGAATTCCACCAGCACCGCACCGCGCAGCTGGCGCCGGGTCGCGCCCAGCGTGCGCAGCACCGCGCTGTCATAGCGGCGCTCGCCGGCCGTGGCCTGCAGTGCAGCCAGCAGCACCAGCACGCCGGCCAGCAGGCTGAACACCATCACCAGCTGCACCGCCTGCGCCACCCGCTCCATCACATCGCGCACCTGCGAGATCACTGCATCCACGTCCAGCACCGACAGGTTGGGCTGCGCGCGCACCAGTTCACCCAGCCCGGCCGCCCTGCCGGCCGGCAGATGGAACGCCGACAGCAGGTTGTGCGGGGTGTCGCCCACCGCGTTGGGGTTCAGCAGCACGAAGAAGTTCGGTCGGAACGTGTTCCAGTCCGCCTTGCGCACGCTGGTGACGGTGAATTCGCGCTCCTGTTCACCGACGGCAATGCTGATGCGGTCGCCGCTGGCCACCCCGTAACGCTTGGCCCAGCCGATCTCCACCGACGCTTCCGGCGCCGTGCTGTCGGCCGTCCAGAACGTGCCGTCGACCAGCGTGTTGGCCGGCGGGAAGCTGCTGCGCCAGCTGAAGTTCAACGGCCGGTTCTCGTCATCGTCGTCGCGCTGGGCTTCGCCGGATGCCGGCTGCCCGTTCTGTTCCGGCGTGCGGTCCACGCGCAGCGGCGGCTTGCCGTTGATCGCGATCAGGCGGCCGGTGGCCATCGGTTCGATGCTGGCGTCGTTGGCGCCCAGTCCGCGCAGCGCGGCCAGCACGCTGTCACGCTGTTCGGGCTGGATGTTGATCAGGAAGTAATTCGGCGTATCCGCAGGCAGCCGCTCGCGCCACTGCTGCAGCAGGCCAGGACCGGTCACCGCCAGCAGCAACAGCGCGCACAGCGACAGCGACAGCCCGATCAGCTGCATCACCGCCAGCATGCGGCGCCGGGTCAGCGCGGCCAGGCCCAGTCGCCAGTTGCCATGCAGGCGGTGCTGCAGGCCGCGCAACAGCTGCAGCAGCACGAAGCCGACCACACCGGCGGCCACTGCCAGTGCGGCCAGCCCACCCAGCACCCACAGGGCCAGCTTCAGGTCGCCGGTGACCTGCACCGCCAGCAGCAGGCTGGCCGCCAGCGCCGCGACATAGGCCAGCAGCGATGCTGGTGGCAGCGCGGCGAAGGAACGGTTGAGCACGCGCATCGGCGGCACTCCGCGCAGGCGCAGCAGTGGGGGCAGGCCGAAGCCGAACAGCAGCAACAGGCCGATGCCGGCACCGGTCAGCGCCGGCATCGCTTCGGGCAGCGGTAGGCGCTGCGGCACCAGGCTGCCCAGCACCTGCACCAGGCCCTCCTGCGCGGCCATGCCCAGGCCGATGCCGAGCGCACAGGCCGGCACCGCCAGCATCAGCAGCTGCAGTGCCAGGCCGGCCAGGATGTCGCGCTGGCGCGCGCCCAGGCAGCGCAGGATCGCCACCTGGTCGATGCGGCGCAGGGCGAAGCGGTTGGCCGCCAGCGCGGTGGCCACGCCGGCCAGCAGCACCGCCAGCAGCGCGCTCAGGCCGAGGAAGCGCCCGGCCAGGTCGAACGCCTGGCGCACGCCACGCTGGGTGTCGTCCACGCTCAGCAGGCGCAGGCCCTTGACCTGCGGCAGCAGCCATTGGCGCAGCCCGGCCACCTGATCGGCCGCTCCGGCAAACATCAGCCGGTAGTTGATGCGGCTGCCCGGGCCGAGCAGGCCAGTGCCCTCCACATCGGCGCGGTTGACCAGCAGGGTGGGCGAGAGGGTGAGCAGGTCACCGCCGGCATCCGGCTCGGCCTCGATGATGCCGGCAATGCGCAGCGTGCCGGCGCCGAACTCGAGGTCATCGCCGGCCTTCAGCCCCAGCCCCTGCAGCAGGCGCGGATCGGCATAGGCCTGGCCCTTGGCTGGCATGCCGGCGTCGGCGATCAGCGCACCGCCGGGCGTGGCCCGCACCCGCAGCGCCCCACGCAGCGGGTAACCGGCCTGCACCGCCTTGATGCTGGCCATCTGGCTGGCCTCGCCGTGGAACAGCACGCTGCCGAAGCTGGCGATGCGGGTGTAGGCCAGTCCGCGCCGCTGTGCTTCTTCGGCGAAGGCCTGCGGCGGGTCGTCGCGCCCGGCGATGCCGAGGTCACCGCCGAGCATTTCCGCTGCACTGCCGGTCAGGGCCAGGTTGACCCGGTTCACCAGGGTGCCGACCGCGGTCATCACCGCCACGCCCAGCACCAATGCCGCGAACACGGTCAGCAGGTCGCCGGCCAGCGCCTCGCGGCGCAGCGCGCGCCACGCATGGCGCAGCAGGTTCATGCTGCGGCTCCGCGCTCGACCGGCAGCAGGCGGCCGTCGTCGATGCGATGGATGTACTGGCAGCGCTGGGCCAGGCGCAGGTCGTGGGTGACCAGCACCAGCGTGGTACCGCTGCCGGCGTTGAGTTCGAACAGCAGGTCGCTGATGTGCTGGCCGGTGGCGTGGTCCAGCGAGCCGGTCGGTTCGTCGGCGAACAGGATGCGCGGGCGGGTGACGAAGGCACGTGCCAGGGCCACGCGTTGCTGCTCGCCGCCCGACAACTGGCGCGGGTAGTGACGGGCGCGATGGCCCAGGCCGACCTGCGCCAGCACTTCGTCGACCCGCACCCGGTCTTCGCGGCCGGCCAGTTCCAGCGGCAGCGCGACGTTCTCGGCGGCGGTCAGCGCCGGCAGCAGGTGGAAGCTCTGGAACACGAAGCCGACCTCGCGTGCGCGCAGCTGGGCGCGGGCTTCCTCGTCGAGACGGCCCAGATCCTGGCTGGCCAGCGCGATGCTGCCGCGGCTGGGCAGGTCCAGCCCGGCCAGCAGGCCGAGCAGGGTGGTCTTGCCGGAACCGGAGGCACCGACAATGGCCACGCTGGTGCCTTCATGGACGGTCAGGGTGATGTTGTCCAGTATGTGGACTTCACCCTCCGGGCCCTGCACGGACTTGCCGACCTGGTCGACGGCGATGGCGACGGGCGCGCTGCGGGGGGACAGGCTGTCGATGAGGAGACTCCAGATGCGCAAGACGGGATGGAGCCGGCGAGCCGGCGCGATGATGGTGCTGCTGCTAGGGTTCCTGCTGTTGCCGGGGCTGGCCTGTGCCAAAGGTCCGGCGGGTACCGTGCTGGTACTCGGCGACAGCCTCAGTGCTGCCCACAATATCCCCGCCGACGCCGGCTGGGTCAGCCTGCTGCAGCAGCGGGTCAGGCAGCAGTCGAAAACCCCGGCACGCATCGTCAACGCCAGCATGAGCGGGGAGACCACCGCCGGCGCGCTGACCCGCCTGCCGGGCCTGCTGGCGAAGGAGAAGCCGACCGTGGTGGTGATTGCGCTGGGCGGCAACGACGCGCTGCGTGGGCTGACCCCGGCGCAGGTACAGGGCAACCTGGAGAAAATGGTGCAGGCCAGCCAGAAGGCGGGCGCCAGGGTGCTGCTGCTGGGTATCGACGTGCCGCCCAATTACGGGCCGGCCTATCGCCAGCGCCTGGCGGCGGCCTACAAGGCGCTGGCCACGCAGTACAAGGTGCCGCTGCTGCCGTTCCTGCTGGAGGGCGTGGCCCTGCAGCCGGGCATGATGCAGGCCGATGGCCTGCACCCTACGGCGCAGGCGCAGCCGAAGGTGCTGGACAACGTCTGGCCACTGCTCAGGCCGCTGCTCTGAACCGATTGATGACCTCTTGACGGAACTTCACATCGCGTCCACCGTCGATCCGGCATGTTTCACAAAGCTGAAGTTAGAGGGAATCACATGCGTCAGACGAAGGAGACCTCCGGCTTGGTGCTGGTGGTCGAAGACAACCGCAACATCTCCGAGATGATCGGGGAATACCTGGAAGGTCGCGGCTTCGAAGTCGACTATGCACAGGACGGCCTGGATGGCTACCGCCTCGCGGCGGAAAACAGCTATGACGTCGTGGTGCTCGACTTGATGTTGCCGCGCCTGGATGGCATCGAAGTGTGCCGTCGCCTGCGCAACGATGCGCGCAAGTCCACCCCGGTGCTGATGCTCACGGCACGCGACACGCTGGACGACAAGCTCACCGGCCTCGGGTTCGGCGCCGATGACTACCTGACCAAGCCGTTCGCGATCCAGGAGCTGGAGGCCCGCCTGCGCGCGCTGATCCGCCGCGAGCGTCGCCAGGTCGGTTCGGAAGTGCTCAAGGTCGCCGACCTGGTGCTCGATCCGGTCAGCATGCGTGCCACCCGTGCCGGCACCGAGCTGCAGCTGTCGCCGATCGGCCTGCGCCTGCTGACCATCCTGATGCGCGAATCGCCGCGCGTGGTCACCCGCCAGGAGATCGAACGCGAGATCTGGGGTAACGGCCTGCCGGATTCGGACACGCTGCGCAGTCACCTGTACAACCTGCGCAAGATCATCGACAAGCCGTTCGACCGTCCGCTGCTGCACACCGTGCAGAGTGCCGGCTACCGCATTGCCGATATCGCCCAGCCGATGGCCTGATCGGGGCCCGTGCCGGTGCAGCAGCAGGCCCGGCCGGGGCATGGCCATGAACGAGGGCAGGGGATGACCGGCTGGCATTGCCGCCGGTCATCGCCCGTGCACCCGCACGGCGCGGCGCGCTGCCTATAATCGCAGCGCTCTGACCGGGACCCCGCAATGCCGCACGGCCTGCCGCGCAAGATCCGTATCGCCTTCATCCTGCAGGCAGTGCTGGCCAGCCTGGGCATCCTGCTCGGTGCCTGGCTGGTCTCGCTGGTGATCAAGCACAGCCTGGTCGGCGCCGCCTTGCGCGAGGAAGCGGCGTACTACTGGACGTTGCACGAGGCCTCGCCCGTGCAGCCGCCGCCCAATACCCAGAACATCCGTGGCTACCTGCTGGAAAGCGGGCAGTCGGCGTTGTCGCTGCCGGCCAACCTGCGCAACCTGGAACCCGGTTTCCACGAACTGCCCAAGGACGACCAGCTGGTGCTGGTCGACGTGCGCCCGGCCGGCCGCCTGTACCTGGTGTTCCTGCGCTCGCGTGCGGAAATGCTGGCGTTCTGGTTCGGCATCGTGCCGGTGCTGTTGACGCTGCTGGCAGTGTATGGCGCCAGCTGGGTGACCTATCGCGCCTCCAAGCGCCTGGTATCGCCGGTGAACTGGCTGGCGCGGCGCGTGTCGCGCTGGGACCCTGGCCACCCCGAGGCGGCCGATCTGGAGCCGAACAAGCTGCCGGCCGACATGCAGGGCGAGACCCGGCAGCTGGCCGCAGCACTGCATTCGCTGGCCAACCGGGTCAGCGCGCATGTGGCGCGCGAGCGCAACTTCACCCGCGATGCCAGCCACGAACTGCGCACGCCGCTGACCGTGATCCGCGTCGCCAGTGACATGGCGCTGGGCGATGAAACGCTGCAGCCGCGCCTGCGCCGCAGCCTGCAGCGCATCCAGCGCGCCGGCCGTGACATGGAAGCGGTGATCGATGCCTTCCTGATCCTGGCCCGCGAGGCCGATGTCGAGCCGCAGATCGAGCTGTTCGATGTCAACGACATCGTCCGCTATGAAGTGGACAACGCCAACGAACTGTTGGGAACGCGCCCGGTTGCGGTGCACCTGCACAGCGATGGTCCGGTGCAGCTGCACGCGCCGCCACGGGTGCTGCAGGTGGTGGTCAGCAATCTGGTGCGCAACGCCTGCAGTTACACCGACGAAGGGCGCATCGACGTGCATGTGCTCAACGACCGGGTGGTGGTGCGCGACACCGGCATCGGCATGTCCGCCGAGGCACTGTCGCGGGCGTTCGAGCCATTCTACCGCGCCGAGCCCAGCCGCCCGCAGGGCACCGGGCTGGGCCTGTCGATCGTGCGCCGCCTGTGCGACCGCTTCGGCTGGAAGGTCAGCCTGGCCAGCGAACCGGGGCAGGGCACTGAGGCCACGGTGATCTTCCGCTGACGCGGCACCCGCTGCCTCGGTAGATGCCGACCTTGGTCGGCGCTTTCAACAGGATTCACGCCGGAGCCCCATGCCAACCAAGGTTGGCATCTACCGGAGCGCGTCCTCAGCCTTCTTCAATCGCACTTCACCTTCGGCGCCAGCGCCTTGGTCCAGATCGCGTAGCCGGCCGGGGTCATGTGCAGCATGTCTTCGCGGAACAGCGTCGCATCCGGCTGGCCGTCGGCCCCCAGCATCGGCGTGTAGACGTCGGTGAAGCCGGTGTTGGGCAGCTTTGCCAGGGCAGCCTTGATCAGCGTGTTGGCTTCGTTGATCGCCGGCAGCAGGTGCGCGCGCGACGGGCTCGGCTTGATCGACAGGTATTCCACCTTCGTCTTCGGCAGGTCGCGATGCACGCGCTGCACGAAGGCGACCACATCGTCCCGCACCTGCACGGCACTGCGGCCGCTGTTGAGGTCGTTGTCGCCGGCGTAGAAGAACAGCTTGCATGGCGCATACGGCACCACGATGCGGTCGGCGTACCAGGTGCTGTCGCGCACTTCCGAGCCGCCGAAGCCGCGGTTGAACACCGGCTGGCCGGGGAAGTCGGTGGCCAGGCTCTCCCAGAAGCGGATCGAGGAGCTGCCGATGAACTCGATGCCGCCGCGCGGCGGCGGATTGGCCTGGTCGGCGCTGGCGAAGCGCGCCATGTCACCCGCCCAGGCCACGTTCGAGACCTGTCCGGGCACCTGGGGCGGCTTGGCCGGGCTCAGGGCCTGGGCCAGCGGTGCGGCGGTCAGCAGGCCCAGCATCAGCAGGCAGGTACGGCGACGGGACATCAGGCGCTCCAGCGGGGAAGGAAGCCTCCATCATAGGAGCAGGGGCCGGCCGGGTGCTTGCCGTTGGCAGGCCATTCGGCCGGGCCGCCGGGGGTATGGCTGGCGGCCTTGTGGCAAAATGGCCGCCATCTGCCTATTCCTTGTGCACCCATGATTCCCTGCCGTGCGTCTGAGCGGTCGCTGCGCCGCGCTCCTGTTGCTGGATCTTTCTCCCGTGGCTGATCAGTTCGGCCATCTGCCCCGCGGCCCGCGCCGCATCTTCCAGGCCGCCCGCTGGTCCTGGCAGGGCCTTCGCGCGGCCTGGCTGCATGAGTCCTCGTTCCGGCTGGAGGTCTACCTGCTGATCGTGCTGACCCCGGTCGCGATCTGGCTGGGCCAGACCCCGGTCGAACGCGCGCTGATGATCGGCTCGATGCTGCTGGTGCTGGCGATGGAACTGGCCAACTCGGCCATCGAGGCGGTGATCGAGCGCTACGGCAGCGAAATCCATGAACTGGCCGGCCGCGCCAAGGACATGGGTTCGGCGGCGGTGTTCGTGCTGATGATGAACGTACTGCTGTGCTGGGCGCTGGTCGTGGTTCCGCACGTGCTGGCCGGCAGCTACGCCTGAAACCCCATTCCCCCACTGCCTTGAAGAGTTTCCATGTCCTTTGAGTTCCTCGCCGACCCCAATGCCTGGGTGACCCTGTTCACCCTGAGTGCGCTGGAAATCGTGCTCGGCATCGACAACCTGGTGTTCATTTCCATCGCGGTCAGCAAGCTGCCGGAAGAGCGCCGCCCGTTCGCACGCAAGCTTGGTATCGCCGTGGCGTGCATCACGCGTATCGCGCTGCTGGTGTCGCTGGCCTATCTGGCGCACATGGCCGCCAACCTGTTCACCGTGGCCGGCATGGGCATCTCCATCCGCGACCTGGTGCTGATCGTCGGTGGCCTGTTCCTGATCATCAAGGGCTTCATGGAGATCAAGGAACTGATCAGCGGCGGCGAGGATGAAGATCCCAGCACGACCAAGGCCTCGGCCGTGTTCGGCTACGTCATCGCGCAGATCGCGGTGATCGACATCGTGTTCTCGCTGGACTCGGTGATCACCGCCGTCGGCATCGCCGACCACATCCCGGTGATGGTGGCCGCCATCCTGCTGTCGGTGCTGGTGATGCTGCTGGCCGCCAACCCGCTGGGCCGTTTCATCGACGCCAACCCGACGGTGAAGATGCTGGCGCTGGCCTTCATCCTGCTGATCGGCGCAGTGCTGATCCTGGACGGCCTGGACGTGCACGTGCCCAAGCCCTACATCTATGCAGCGATGGGTTTCTCGGTGCTGGTGGAGTGGCTGAACCTGCTGATGCGCCGCCGCGCACGCGAACACAACGTGCCGGGCGCCGGCAACTGGTAAGCGCGTGATCCAGAACCCCCGGCACTGCCGGGGGTTCTGCGTTGCAGGGCTTGTCGGGGCATACCCGGCGGAGCGCCACGCGTCATCTGTGAAGTGGAGGCAACAGTGTTTCCCCGCCGCGGGGCTTAATCCGGCAGGACGATGCGCGCAGGCTACGCGCTCTCTTCCCAAGGCCTGCCCCACGCAGGAACCCGCCATGAATTCCCGAGCCGCTCTGCTGGCCCTTGCCGTCGGCGCCTTCGCCATCGGTACCACCGAGTTCGCCCCGATGGGCCTGCTCCCGGTCATTGCCGACGGCGTCGGCGTGAACATCCCCACCGCCGGCATGCTGATCACGGCCTATGCGGTGGGCGTGATGCTGGGCGCGCCGGTGATGACCCTGCTGATGGGACGCTTCGGCAGGCGCACCGCGCTGATGCTGCTGATGTCGATCTTCGTGGTCGGCAACCTGCTGTCGGCGCTGGCCCCGAACTACGGCCTGCTGTTGCTGTCGCGGCTGGTCACCAGCCTCAACCACGGCGCTTTCTTCGGCATCGGCGCGGTGGTTGCCGCCAGCCTGGTGCCGAAGGAAAAGCAGGCTGCCGCCGTGGCCACCATGTTCATGGGCCTGACCATCGCCAACATCGGCGGCGTGCCGCTGGCGACCTGGGTCGGCCAGCAGCTGGGCTGGCGCCTGTCCTTCGCCGGCACCGCGGTGCTGGGCCTGACCGCGATCACCGCGCTGGGCTTCGCGCTGCCGGCGTCGGCACCCGGGCCCCGTCCGGATGTGCGCCGGGAACTGAAGGCGATCCTGCAGCCGCAGGTGCTGCTGGCGATGGGCACCACGGTGCTCGGTGCCGGTGCGATGTTCACGCTGTACACCTACGTGGCGCCGGTGCTGACCGAGCTGACCGGTGCTTCCAACGCCTTCATAGCGATGTCGCTGGCGCTGATCGGCATCGGCTTCACCTTCGGCAACGGCATCGGCGGGCGCATGGCCGACTGGTCGCTGGATGGCGCCACCCGGATCCTGCTGGCGGTCCTTGCCGTGCTGATGTTCGTGCTGCCGCTGGCCTTCATGAGCCACGCCACGGCGGCGCTGGGTGTACTGCTGTTCGGCGCGGCGACCTTCGCGATCGTGCCGCCGCTGCAGATCCGGGTGATGGAGGCGGCCAGCGAGGCGCCCGGCCTGGCGTCGTCGATCAATGTCGGTGCGTTCAACCTCGGCAATGCAGTGGGTGCCGCGCTGGGTGGCGCGGTGATCAGCTCGGGGCTGGGGTATGCGGCGGTACCGGTGGCCGGTGGGTTGCTGGCGGCATCGGGGTTGCTGCTGGCGTGGCTGGGGCGTCCGCGCGCTGCGGTTGTCGAGGCGTGCTGAGGGGTGTGGGGTTCCGGCAGGGCTTGCAGCCCTGCACCCGCCGAATCAACAGCAACGGCAACAGCAACGGCAACAGCAACAGCAACAGCTGGCCTTCCGTGGGGTGGCGGGG
>NZ_JAPTFX010000081.1:0-20397 GCF_030985895.1 Stenotrophomonas sp. Sm6012
CGCCGCCCCCACTACCGCAGCTGCCGGGCGCAATCCCGCCAGCCTCTCCCACGCGCGTTATCATCCCTCTGTCTTTCGTAACCGGCGATGCCGATGTCCCTTGCCGCCGATGCTGTACAGCCATCCCCTGATACCCCGACGATCCGCCGCCGCGATGCGGTCGCACCCGGCAGCTGGCCGGAGGGCACGCTGCCGCTGCTGGCCAGGTTGTACGCAGCGCGTGGCGCGGAAACGCCGGAGCTGGCACTGCCGAAACTTGGCAGTCTGCATGCGCCCGAGCTGCTGACCGGCATCGATGCAGCGGTGGGCCTGCTGGTCGAGGCCATCGCCAATGACCAGCGCATCCTGGTGGTCGGCGATTTCGATTGTGATGGCGCTACCGCCTGCGCGGTGGGCGTGCGCGGCCTGCGCATGCTGGGCGCGCAACATGTCTTCCACGCGGTGCCGAACCGCATGGTGCACGGCTACGGCCTGTCGCCGTCGCTGGTGGAGGAGCTGGCCGCGCTGCAGCCGGACCTGCTGGTCACGGTCGACCATGGCATTGCTTGCCACGCGGGCGTGACCGCGGCCAAGGCGCGTGGCTGGCAGGTGCTGGTCACCGACCATCATCTGCCGGGCCCGCAGTTGCCGCCGGCCGACGTGATCGTCGATCCGAACCTGGATGGCGATGCCTTCCCCAGCAAATCGCTGGCCGGTGTCGGCGTGATCTTCTACGTGCTGATGGCGTTGCGCCGGCAGATGCGCGAGGCCGGTGTCTTCGCCGATGGCAAGGGGCCGGACCTGACCACGCTGCTGGACCTGGTGGCGGTCGGCACCGTCGCCGACCTGGTGGCGCTGGACCCGAACAATCGTGCGTTGGTCAGTGCGGGCCTGCGCCGGCTGCGTGCCGGGCAGGGCTGTGTCGGCCTGCGCGCCCTGATCGAAGCCAGTGGCCGCGATGCAGCACGACTGACCGCCACCGATATCGGCTTCGCACTTGGGCCGCGCCTGAACGCTGCGGGCCGGCTGGAAGACATGGCGCTGGGCATCGCGCTGCTGCTGACCGAGGACCCACGGCAGGCACGCGACATCGCGCAGACACTTGAGCAGATCAATTCGGAACGGCGCGCGGTGCAGCAGTCGATGACCGACGACGCCGAGCAGGCGCTGACCCGCGTGGTGCTGGATATGGCCGGCCAGCGGCCGGTGGCGGCCTGCCTGTTCGATGCCGACTGGCATCCGGGCGTGGTGGGCCTGGTCGCGTCGAAGATGAAGGACCGGCTGCATCGACCGGTGATCGCCTTCGCCCCGGCCGAACCGGGCGCCGACACGCTGCGTGGCTCGGCCCGCTCGATTCCTGGCCTGCACATCCGTGACGCGCTGGCGTTGGTCGACGCACGCCATCCGGGCCTGATCGAGCGTTTCGGTGGGCATGCGATGGCCGCCGGCCTCAGCCTGCGCCTGGATCACGTTGACGACTTCAAGGGCGCATTCGTCGCCGTGGTGCTGGAAATGCTCGACCCGGCGGCGCTGCAGCAACAGGTCCTCAGCGACGGCGAACTGGCGGCGGACGAGCTGGACCATCGCCATGCCGATGCGCTGCGCCTGGCCGGGCCGTGGGGGCAGGGCTTCCCGGAACCACTGTTCGACGGCCACTTCGAAGTGGCCAACTGGCGCGTGCTGAAGGAGCGCCACCTGAAGCTGGAACTGCGCTTGCCGGGCGTGCCCGGCACGATCAACGCCATCCACTTCGGCGGCTGGCACGGCAATGCGCCGGGCCGCCATGTGCATCTCGCCTATCGCCTGGCCTGCGATGACTATCGTGGTGGCAGCGCGATCCAGCTGATCGTCGAGCACTGCCTGCCCACCTGAAAAAAGGGGACGGAGGGGATTAAGTCGCTTGTGCCTTGTTTGCCACTTGCGACTTAATCCCCTCCGTCCCCTTTTTCTGTGAGGTCAGCGGACCTCGGTCACCAGCGTCGGCAGTTCCCAGGTGCCACCGGGCACGCCGCGGCACAGGCCTGCTGCGATTTCGGCGGTCGCGACGAAGGCCGTGCCAGTCCAGGTCCAGGTGCTCTGCGAGATGCAGTCGCCCAGTCCGCGGCCCTTCTGCACGGCGATGATCTGCCCATCGTCATAGTCGATCGCATCACTGGTCACCCACTGCGGTTGGAACGGGGCCTTCGGGCGGGCCACCCAGTAGCCGTCGCCGGTGTTGTAGGCCGCGCGCCAGCAGGGCACGTTGACCAGCACGTGCTGCGCGTCCAGGCGACGTATCTCCAGTGCCGAGTTGCTCAGCGGGATATCGGCATCGGCCTCCAGCAGGCCCTCGCAGCTGTTGTCCTTCAGCGTGGCACGCAGCGCCGCGCGCAGCGCGGGCGAGGCCGCCAACTGCGCGAAGGCCGGGTCATCCGGAATCGAATCGGACGTCGATGCGCTGCGCACGACGGGCACCGGCAGCGCGTCCGGAACGCTGGCTTCGGGCGTGCTGCCCTTGCGCATCACGGCACCGGGCGTGCCGAGGCGGCCCTGGTACTCGTCGATCTTCAGCAGGACTGCGGCAGCGCCCTTGTCCGACAACGCCCAAGTTTGACCGGTGGCATCGCTCACGCTGATCCCACCGTCGCGCACCAGTGCCGACAACAGTGCGGCGGTCTGCGCGGCAGTCAGGGCATAAATGCCTTCGCCCTCGTCCGCTACCAGCACACCCAGGTCCTGCTGGCGAACATGCAGGCGCAGCGCGCCGGCGGGCCGGGCCTGGCCTTCATCCGGCTGCAGCGAAAGACGGCCCTGCATGGCCTGGTTGGCGCCGCCCTTGCGGGTCAGCAGCACGCTGAGCGTGCTCTGCTCGTCGGCGGCGTAGCCGGCGGCGCGGCAGGTACGGGTGTTGTCACAGGCCACCACCCAGTCGTGGTGCTGGAAGTACAGGCCGCTGGAGGGTGCCCCGGCGTTGGCAGCGGGCGGGGTGGCCAAGGCCAGCAGGGCAATGGGCAGGAACTGACGCATGGGTATCCATACACATGGGCGGGGCCACAGAGTGCCCAGCCAGGACCGTCAGCGCCAGCCTGAATGGCTGCGCTGTGCTCTCCGTATTTGTGACGTGGTTCGCGCTGTCGTGAAAATCCTTAATGAATTCATCTCCTTATCCAGCGCTGATTGCGTCAAAAAGCTGGCACATGGCACAGGTCAATGGCAAAGTCGGGCCACGACCAACATGGGACGACGGAACGCCCGATGTACGCCGAATCACTGCTTCCCGGCGCCACGCTGCAGCGCCTGCATCAGGACCGACGCCTGATCCGCGTCGAAACCGCTTTGGATCCGGACACGTTCCTGGTCAAGCGCTTCGACGGGGCCGAATCGGTGTCCGCGCCGTTTGCGTACCGCATCGATCTGCTCTCGATCCAGCCGCGACTGGAGCTGAAACAGCTGGTCGGGCAACCGCTGCGGCTGCAGCTCGGCGATGAGTTCGGCAACCGCAGCGTGCATGGTTACGTGCGCGAGTTCGCCAGCACCGGGCAGCAGGCGCAGTTCAGCGCCTATCGTGCCGAGCTGGCGCCGTGGTTCGCCTTCCTCGACTACACCTGCAACTGCCGCATCTTCCAGGACCGGAACGTGCTGCAGATCATCGAGGAAGTCTTCGAGGGCTATGCGCAGCTGGCCAGGTTCCGCTACGACCTCAATGCCGGCAAGCTGGCGCCGCTGCCGTATTGCGTGCAGTACAACGAATCGGACTTCGCCTTCGTCAGCCGCCTGCTGGAAGATGCCGGCCTGTACTACAGCTTCGTCCACGACGAAGAAGGCCATCAGATGGTGATCAGCGACGATTCGACGCTGAGCACTGCCCATGGCGAGCCGCAGCCGATCGCGTTTGTTTCCGACCAGGGCACCCTGGCCAGCACGGGCCTGCATCGCTGGGGGGCGCGGCGCCGGGTCGGGCCGAGCGTGCAGACGCTGCGCAGCTTCGACTTCAAGCAGCCGGGCGAACGGCTGGATGGCAACCAGGGCAACCAGGTGCCGCTGGGCCTGCTGCCGCCGTTGGAGCAGTACCGCTACGACGGTGCCGCGCGTTTCATGAACAGCCGCATCGGTACGGCGCTGGCCGCGGTGCGCAACGAGGAAGTGACCTGGCCGACCAAGCTGTTCGAGTGTGCGGGCAATGCCGGCGAGATGGAGGCCGGCGGCTGCTTTGATCTGGAACGGCATCCGGACTTCATCGGCCGCGACGACACCGATCGTAGCTTCTTCGTGGTCAGCATGCAGCGCGAAGGCCACAATAATTTTGCCGCCGATTTCGGCAGTGCAGAAGCGCCCAGCGTGGAAGTGCAGGCCGAAGTGCTGCGGCGGCGCATCCCGTACCGCCCGCTGCGGCTCACCCCCTGGCCGCGCATGCCGGGCCCGCAGACCGCCACCGTGGTCGGCCCGCCGGGCGAGGAACTGCACGCCGACCGCTATGGCCGGGTGAAGGTGCAGTTCCATTGGGACCGCCAACTGGACCGTCGCGAGAACGCCTCGTGCTGGATCCGCAGTGCCAGCCCCTGGGCCGGCGCGGACATGGGCGGCGTGTCGCCGCCGCGCGTGGGCCAGGAAGTGATCGTCGACTTCCTCGACGGTGATCCGGACCGGCCGATCATCACCGGCCGCGTCTACAACGAAGACAACATGCCGCCGTTCGGCATGGAGGTCAGCGGCCTGAAGTCGAAGACGGTCAAGGGCGCGGGCTGGAATGAAATCACCATGCACGATGGCGCCGGCGGCGAGCTGCTGAACATGCGCGCCCAGCGTGACATGGTCACCACCGTGCTCAACGACCAGAACGCCAGCATCAAGAACAACAAGTCGACTACGGTGGCGGTCAACCACACGATGGGCGTCGGCGCCAACCAGGACATCAGTGTCGGCGGCAACCGCGGCATCACTGTGACCGGCACCGATACGCTGGGTGTCAGCGGCACCCGTACCACCAATGTGACCGGCGCGGTGACCGAGAAGTACGAGACCGGCGAAACCAAGACGATTGCTGCCGCTGGCTACACCGAAACCATCACCGGCGATTTCAAGACCACGCTGACCGGCAACTACACCAGCCAGCGCACCGGCACCTGGACCGAGACCGTCACCTCCACCTCCAGTCGCACCGTCGGTGGGCTGGTCACCGAGACCCTGCAGGCCGCGCGTGAAGTGACGATCACCGGGCAGGACAAGCGCAAGGTGCAGGGCAAGGTCGACGACAGCAACGTCGGCGAGCGCGTCATCGATGTCACCGGCAACTTCAGCCAGGATGCCAGTGGCACCCACAGCCAGGGCTCGGACGGCGCGATGAGCCTGGAGTCGGCGGTCAAGCTCACCAGCAAGGTCGGCGGTTCGGTCATCGAGATCACCGACAGCGCGATCAAGATCACCGCCGGTGGTTCGGAAGTGGTGATCGACGCCGGTGGTGTATCGGTCAACGGCAGCGAGATCAAGCTCAACTGCTGAGCCGCAAGGGAGAAGCACGATGCAGGACACCCCCATGCTGCGCGGCCTGAACGCATTGCGCGATGCCTGGCTGGAGGCCAGCGCCGACAACAGCCGGCGCCTGCTGGTCTGGCGCTTGCCAGCCGCCGCCAGCCGGTTGCTGGCGGCGTTCTTCGAAATGCAGCGCAACGACGCAGGCCGCGACACGCCGGACTACTTCCTGCGCATCGATACCGCCTACGAACTGGGCTTCCGCTACAGCCGGCAGCTCAAGCAGGACCTGCTGGAGCGCTATGTGGCCAGCCAGGAAGATCTGCGCGCGCAGCAGGTGCCGCTCGGTTGGCGTGGCCCGCACGAAGGGCATCCCGACAGCGCACAGGGTGTAGTCGAGGTGCTGGAGAGCTTCATCGAGCATCATGGTGAACACCTGCGCTTGCTGGCGGCGGTGCTGGAGCCGGAGCGTTGCGTGCCTGGCGAGGGCTTCGAGCGTTGGGTGGACGCCGCGCTGGCCGCCGGCCCTGGCCCGCGCCTGCGCCTGGTGCTGGTGGATACAGAGGAGGATCCGCGCTGGCAGTCGCTGCTGGAACGGCACGGCAGGATCGCGCGCGTGGTCAGTGCGCCGGTCGACATGTTCGGCATCGCCCGCGATACCGCCGCGCAGTCTGGCGGCCGCGGCCCGGAAGTGCTGTACCGGCAGCTGCTGGCCGACCTGATGCTGCTGCTCGAACGCGGCAGCCCCTCGCAGGTGGCGGCCCGCGCCGAGCGCGCGCAGGGGCTGGCGCAGCGGCAGGGCTGGCAGGACCAGCAATCGGTGGTGCAGATGATGGTGGCCGGCGCGTGGTTGAAGCATGGCGACCACGGGCAGGCCATCAACAGCTACCGGCAGGCGCGCAGCGCGGCCGAGGGCGCGCGCATGAGCGGCAACCCGGCTGCACCGGAACTGGTGATGCAGAGCTGGTTTGGGGAGGCAGGCTGCTGGCTGGCGGCCAAGCAGCCCGAGCGCGCCGCACAGACCTACCTGCAGGCCTCGACGTCGGCAGCGAGCATTCCGCACCCGATGTTCGCGCTGGAGGGCCAGCGCATGGCCGGCTGGTGCCAGTTGCAGGCCGGCCAGCGTGAGGCCGCGCGTACCCAGCTGCTTGAGGCGATCCGCATCGCCAAGCCGCTGGCGCCGGCCGACCGCAAGGCCACCACGCTGCCGCAGGCGCTGTGGGACCTGCTGCAACTGCAGGACGCGCGCCGCTGCGAATCGCTGCAGCAGGTGGCCGCCGATTACCTGCAGGCCAGTACCAGCCTGCTGGAAAAGGCCGATGCACAGGGCCGCGCGCTGGGCCCGCGGCCAGTGCGGCCGGCACTGGATGCGATCGACGCGGAGCTGGATGCTGCGCTGGAACGCGGCTTCCACCGCGCCCAACAGGAGCGCGAGCGGCTGATCCAGGGCGGCGACGAATTCTTCCGCAAGATCGTGGCCGTGGGCCGCGATTTCCTCGATCCGGGCTGGAACGGCCTGCCGGCCATCGAACACCCGCTCGATCACGAGATACCGGTGTGGAGCGAACCGCCGGCGATGCAGCCGTTGCCCGACCCCAGTGGCCTGCTGCAGCCGCCCGTGGCGGCGCCGGCCGGAACGACCGTTACAGGAGTGGCTGTTGCATGAAGTCGAACAAGACCGTGGTGATGCTGGTGGCCATCGTGCTGGGCATCATCGTCGTGACCTGGATCAGCGCCGAGTACCGTGACGAAGTAAAGGCGTTCCTGCGCGCGTTGTTCCGCGCCTTGTAAAGCAACAGGGAGTGTTGCCGTGAGCATCGCCGCCAAGCATTTCGATCCGCAGCTGGGCATCGACATCCACATGTACGCGGTGCCACCGTGCCCGCTGCCGACGCCGCACATCGGCCTGGTGCTGGATCCGTTCGACTACATTCCGTTCATCGGCTCGACCATCAAGGTCAACGGTGTGCATCGCGGTACTGCCGGTACTGGCGGCCTGGACATCCACATTCCACTGGGCGTGTGGGGCCCGCCGCTGGCTGCGCCGATGGGGCCGCAGTTCGACGGCGAAGAGATCTTCATGGGCAGCCGCACGGTGTCGGCCGATGGCGAGCCGTTCTCGCGGCTGGCCATGCCGGTACTGGACTGCAACCTGGCCGGCATGATCAACCCGTTCCGGGTGAAGAAGCCGAAGAAGCCGCTGCGCGCGATGTCGTTGCCGACCGGCTTGAACGTGGCCATTCCGACCAGTGTCAAGGTGGGAGGACCGCCGACGGTGTCATGGACCGCGCTGGCGTTCCGCGCCGCGTTCGCCGGACTGGGCAAGCTGCGCAAGAGTGCGTTCTTCCGCAAGAAGATGGATGCGTTCGCCAAGTGGCGGCGCGGCAAGTGGGGCCATCTGCCCTCCGGCTTCCTGAAATGCAAGGTGCTGCGTGCCGAGCCGGTGGATATCCGCGATGGCAGCGTAGTGGTCAGCCACCAGGACTTCGACATTCCCGGGCGGCTGTCCTTCGCCTGGCAGCGCAGCTACGGCTCGCGCCGGGCAGGTGAGCCGGGCCTGTGCGGCGCCGGCTGGCAGACGCCGGCCGATATCCGCCTGGAACTGCTGGACGACGGCAGCGTGTGGTTGTCCGGCCCGGACCAGGCCGCCTTCTTCCCTGAGCTGCCACCGGCCGACGGTGAGGCCGGGGCAATCCTCGATTTCGTCGACGGCGCGCGCCTGCTGCGGCGGCGCGGGCAATGGCAGGTGCGCTTCAAGAGCGGCCTGAAGTATGTGTTCGGCGGCGAGCTGCCGGCAGGCGTCAGCGCGCTGCCGAATCCGCAGTCGTGGCCGATCGAGCGCATCGAGGATGCGCACGGCAACCACTGGCGGTTCGAGCGCCGCGACGGCCATCTGGTACGCATCGTCGAAAGCGGCGTCGGCGACCTGCAGGGGCGCTTCATCGAGGTGGAGGCACGTCACGGTCGCATCGACCGGATGGCGCTGCATGATCCGGCCACCGGTCTGGTGCATCCGCTGGTGAGCTATCGCTACAGTGGCGAGGGCGATCTGTTGGCGGCTGTCGATGCGCTGGGTGCGCCGCGGACCTTCGCGTACGAACAGCATCGCCTGGTGCGTCACACCGACCGCGTTGGGCTGTCCTTCCATTACGCGTTCGACGCGCAGGGCAGGGTGGTGCACTCGTGGGGCGATGGCGGCCTGTATGACTACCACTTCGAGTACGACGCGCTGCTGCGCGAGACCCGGGTGACAGACTCGCTGGGCCACCTGAGCGTGGTCAAGTTTGACGAGAACCAGCTGCCGCTGTGCGAGATCGATCCGCTCGATGGCGTGACGCTGTTCGAGTACGACGACTTCGGGCGGACCGTGGCGGTGACCGATCCGGAAGGGCTGCGTACGGCGTTTGCCTATGATGCGCAGGGCAACCTGGTCTGCCTGACGCGCGCCGATGGCACATCGATCCAGATGGAATACGACCTGGACGACCATATGGTGTCGCTGCGGACGCCGGATGGTGTCGATTGGCAACAGGCGTATGACGGCCGGGGCCTGCTGGTCAGCCAGACCGATCCGTTGGGTGCGACCACCCGCTTCGACTACGACGCACAGGGCCAGTTGCACGCGCAGACCAACGCACGGCAGGCGGTCACGCAACTGCGCTATGACCGTCATGGACTGGTGGCCGCGGTCATCGATGCCCTGGGCCATGAGAGCCGCTTCGAGCACGATCCGCTCGGTAACCTGCTGCGCCAGGTGGATCCGTTGGGGCAGGTCAGTCGCTACGAGTACGACGCCAAGGGTCGCCTGCTCGGCACGATTGGCCCGGACGGCAGCGGCGTGCGCTGCGAGTACGATGCCGAAGATCAGCTGGTCCGCTACACCGATGAAGTGGGCGCGCAGACGCGGCTGCAGTACGTGGGCATCGGCCAGATCGGCAAGCGGCTGCAGGCAGACGGCCACAGTGTGGAGTACCGCTACGACACCGAGGAGCAGCTGGTCGCGGTCATCAACCAGCGCGGCGAAACCTACCAGCTGGTGCGCGATGCGCTGGGACGCATCGTCGAGGAGGTTGATTACTGGGGCCAGTCGCGGCGCTACAGCTACGATGCTGCCGGGCGACTGACGGCGACCCTGGATCCATTGGGTCAGCGCATCGCCTTCGCTACCGACAAGCTTGGGCGCATCACCCGCAAGACGCTGCCGGATGTGCGCCATCCTGGACAGCAGGTGCAGGAACACTTTGTCTACGACGTGCAGGGCCAGATTGTCGAGCTGCGCAATCCGTCGCGTACAGTCAAGCGCGTGTATGACCCGCTGGGCCAGCTGCTGGAAGAGCAGCAGGATGGTTTCCGTGTCGGCTATGCCTATGATGAAGTGGGCAACCGCGTACTGCGCGAGACTTCGGCCGGTAATTGCGTAGCGTTTGGCTACGACCTGCGCGACCAGACCGTATCGGTAGCCATCAATGACGAATCGCCGATCTCGATGGAGCGCGATGCGCTGGGCCGCACCACCCGTGAGCAGCTGAGTCCGCACTTGCAGCGCGAGTTCACCTACGACAGCCGCAACCTGCTGACCTCGCAGTCGGTACTGAAGGATGCTGCACCGCTGTTCGAGACGCGTTACGACTACGACCGCAGTGGCAACCTCACCAAGCGCAGCGACAGCGCACAGGGCGTGGACGAGTACCGCTACGACGCTATCGGGCGCCTGCTGCAGCACATCGACCCGAAGGGAAGGGTCGAGCGCTACTTCAACGACCCGGCCGGCGACCGGCTGCGCACTGAAGTGAAGCAGGTGCAGGCGCGCAAGGTGGTAGGCGGCGACGATGACGACCTGACCACCTGGACGCGTGAAGGCACCTATCAGGGTGTGCACTACGTCTTCGACCGGGCGGGCGATCTGGTGCGCAAGGGCGCACCGCAAGGGGATGCGCCGGATGACCTGACGCTGATCTGGGATGCCAACCATCGGTTGGCGGAGAGCCGCCGCAACGGGCAATCAACGTACTACGGCTATGACCCGCTGGGGCGGCGGGTGTTCAAACGCAATCCGACACAGACCACGTGGTTCTTCTGGGATGGCAATGCGCTGCTGGGTGAGGTGCGGCAGGCCAACGAAGCAGAAGACGCGGTGCCGGTGTGGGTGGGCAATGTGGCGAGCCTGGTAGAGGTGAAGCGTCGGCAACGCCGGCTTGAGCGACTGTATGAGGCGATTTGGGAGTATGTCTATCATCCAGGTACATATGTGCCCCTTGCCCTGTTAGATCCGACTATTGCGATCAAACCCGGCGCAGTTGCGGCGACGGGTGAGGCGAAGAGGATGGGCGTGATGTTGCGAACTGGAATGATTGCCAACCCCGTTTCCGGAGCTGGTGCACGGCCGTCAGAAGCTACTGTCACCAATCTGACTGATGGGGCCAAGAAACCCATAGCTGCTGAGTCACCGGTTCGCTTGGGGCTGGGTATGCTTGGAGGCACGCGACTTGGAAGCGCGGAGGCACCCCCTCATCGTGTTGCGCAGAAGGGGCCTACGTTCAACGATGAGGCAATGCGCATTCCTGATAAGGTTGTCGAACAGGTTGATACCACGAAGGCTGCACCGATCGACTCATGTATGGATTCGCGCGATGTACTCGCTGCGCCGCGCCCTCGAATTCTGCACATCATCAACGATGTTAACGACTGCCCCAGCCGAATTATGGATCGACATGGGCAGACGCACTGGCATGCCACTATCTCTCCCTGGGGAAGCCTTCAGCAGCTTCATTTCACAGCGGTAGAAAACAACATTCGTTTGCAGGGCCAATACTTTGACGCAGAGACCGGGCTGAGTTACAACCGAAACAGGTACTACGATCCGACAATTGGAGCGTTCATCTCTTTGGATCCACTTGGGTTGGTCGCCTCGATAAATCTGCAGGCATACGTTTCAAATCCTTTCTCTGAAAGCGACCCCCTTGGTCTATGGGGGGAGCCGATGAATGGCGCTTCTGCGACCATTAGCGTGGGCAATGTTTCCAGGACGGCAACAAGTAGCTCGGCTGGCCACGCTGAGATCAATGGGCTCAATTGGTTCATTGATGAGGGTCCGGGATTTGACGGGAAAAAGGTGGTAATCAGCGACGTGGTGGGCCACTTCAAGAGTGGCGAAATTCCTGTCGGCGTTTGTACAGGCTGCAGATCGAACATCTTTGATCTGCTGATCGATGGAAACGCTTCAAGTGTAGTCATACCAAAAACGGTTGGAAACGTGTTCAAGGGAAATATTGAAATACAGTCTACGGAATTTGAGAGAATGAGCAGGGGGATCGGGTCGATCTATCGAGGGGCAGGGACAAACAAGCAGAAATCAGATCGAGCATGGGCCTTGTTGGAGGGCGCATGCAGAAGCTGATTTCTCCCTGTTCGTCTGTCTTCTCATACGATCCCCGATGGGCAGAGGTGCGCCTTGGGGCTGAGCCCGCGCTCTACTACATGGGCGCCAGTTCAAGCTTCTTTGTCGATCAGAATCCAATGGGAGACCGCATTTTGGCTCCTGCTGCAGACATTGAGGTTGATCAGTCGGTCGGCGCTCTGAGATTGACGTCGACCGATAAGGGCGAGCCCGTCGAGTACGTGGTGTCCGCGGGGTGTGACTTCGACCGTCTCATCTTTGAGCTTGTGCATGCGCTGAAGGATTCGGGTCTAGCGCCAGGCGAGACCGATGACAAGATTGATGTGGCCTGTGAGGGCGGTCTGATAAAGACGTGTTACATCACTCGCGTGTTTGAGGGGGATGCGCCTAGATCGCTGCGTATTGTCCGTAAAGATGAGGGTATTCATGTCGTCATTCCTAGTCCGCGATATCAGGCTCGCGTCACTTCCTTGATGATGAGTGGTGCTGAGCTGTTCATTGGGACCGATGACGGAGCAACCATGAAGCGTAAGCTCACTCTTCACCAGTCCATTCTAATGTTCTTCACAGGTGTGGTTGACGAATTGAGAGAAACTTCAGGTTGTGACTAAATTTAATAGTATTGTTGATCGCGCCCTGTCGCGATTGGGGCTGTGGAGTGCAGATGGAAGTGACGTTGAGCGGAAGGTTGGGCGGGCCAGAGGTGGGGGTGAAGTTTCAACCTGAGATCGTCCAGGCACGCGCTAGATTGAAGTTCGCGTTCGCAGAGCTGTCTATTGATGGTCTGGAGACGATCGATGTTGAACTGTGGATCAGTGGCAGTTTGACAGAATATTGCCCGGAAGGGATTTCATCGTCGGTTAGATTCTCTGCCAAGAAGAAAAGTGTTCTGCTTGCTGTCTGCGTTGGAAAGGACGAGGCAGTGTCCATCGATGATGATTGCGCTGCATCGGCAATTGGAGGTTGGCTGACGAGCGGTTTCGAAAGTGCAAAGCTGCCGCGCAGTGCCGGTAAGATCGATTTCTCGGGTGTTGCTGGCGCCGTAAAGCTCTGTTTCGCTTGATTGATCCAGGAGGCTTGGTGTGTCCTGATTGGAGTTCCTGTTTTGAGCGCCTTGATGAAATGATCGCTGGATCGGCGCGGGTAAGGGTGTTTCCTGGCCGTGCTGCTTCTCCGGAGCTTGTGGAGGATGCAGAGAAGGAGCTTGGCTTGGCTCTGCCCGTTTCCTACAAGGCTTGGCTAGTTGAGTTTGGCAACCTTTTTGTAGGTCCAGATCCCGTTTTCGGCTTCGCAGATGCGGAGAACCGTGACGTGGCTGATGACGACCTTGTCTACAACGCTCGCTTGGTCGAGGAGAACGGCTTTCCGCCAGAAGGCCTGATTCCGATTTTTGTTCCGGACTCGGACGAAGCCTTCTACTTCGATACACGTGAAGGATTGAAGGATGGAGAGTATCCAATTCTGCGGTACGACTACAATACCGGGGAGTTCGAGTTCTCTTCGCCATCATTCTTTGATTTCCTGATGGGCCTCGTTCGTCACTCAGCGTAGAAGGGCTTTCGGGCCTTAAGGCTTGCGCAGTCGATAGCATCTTCGGCATCGCTTCAAGTGCGGCTTGGCTGGACCCTGCTGCATTGGCCACGACCCTGTTCGGCGCCATTGAGCAGGTGCAGGACAAGGCAACGTGCTGGCTATCTTCCGACAATGAGGTGTGTTCATGTTTGATAATCTGGAGGCGCTGGTGGCGCAGCACCCGCGAGTCAAGGTGTTCCCAGGGCGCCAGGTTGAACCTGGCCTTATCCGGGAGGCCGAAGCTGAGCTGGGGATTCCATTGCCTGATTCGTACAAGGAGTGGTTGCTCAAGTATGGGAATCTGAGGGTCGGTGCTTATCCTGTCCTGACCCTTGCGCCTCGGGATGTGCGTGAAATTTCCGATAGTGATCTGATCTGCAATTTCAGACTGGATTCACGTGATGGCGACCTGCCGGGCGGGTATATCTCAATTCATCTTCCGGATGCGGATGAATCATTCTATTTCGATACCAGTAACGGGCTGATTGGTGGAGAGTATCCGGTTGTCAGGCGGGATTGGTCTGACGGATCTTATGAGCCGTTTGTCGATAGTTTTATGGGCTTTCTAGAGGAGATTGTTCGGCGAGCCTGATGTAATTTGCGATTTCGTGCGTCACAAATGAATGATGGAATTTGATGAGGTTCGATTGGGTTCCAGAGCTTGAACGTGTGATGAAATGATCTCTGGAATATCGTGCCTCAGGGTCATTCCTGGCCGCGCTGTTCTTTCACGGCTGATGGAGGATGCAGGGGAGTGCTTGGCCTGCCTCGGCCGCTGTCCCACAAGGCACGGCTAACTGAGTGTCGGCCGGTAATCGCGTAGCGTTTGGCTGCGACCTGCGGGACCAGACGGTATCGCTGGGGATCAATGACGAGTCGCCGATCTCGATGGAACGTGAAGCGCTGGGCCGCACCACGCGCGAGCAGTTGAGGCCGCATTTGCAACGCGAGTTCACCTACGACAGCCGCAATCTGCTGACCTCGCGGTCGGTACTGAAGATCGCATTGAGATCTTCGTCAGGTGCACGGTTCACGAATCTATTGGAAGGTGAACGCCCGGTTTTGAGGGCTATACGTGACTGGAAATTCGTTCTCTCGCTTCTACGATGCGGGTTCGCTGGAAGTGAGTACCAAGGTGCTTGGCGACTTTGGCCTTGATCCTTTGTCCAGTGAGTTGATGTTGAAGCTCGGTTTGCCGTCAAGACTTCCTGGTGAAGTACCCGTTGTGCAGTTCGAAGCGCCGCAGATGGCCGATTTCTACGGCGAGGCGCTTCTGGTCGTGGCGCACGAGCCATGGGGAAAGGAACTGCTGCTCTGCCTTTCCGTGGCCGGAAAGGTGATTGCGGCAGGTGACGGCGGACATCAGTTCGTCAATAGTCGCCTTTCGTGCTTCCTTGGCTTTCTGGAGGCGTATGAGGTATTTCAAGCGCAGGCAACATCAAGCGATTCCATGCCGGTTGTCTACTCTCAGGCAGTAATGCAGGCCAGACTTGAGGCGTTCAAGCGAGGCGAGATTCACGCGCGTCCAGCAAGACAAGGGTTCAATCGCTATGATGCAATCAAGGCGATGGCGGCGGCATGGGGAAGGCTTGATCCTGCTGCACTTGCCGAGGGTTCATCGTGGTCCGTCGTGCTGGAGCAGCTCGAAGACGGCCCGATCTGAAGCTGCGCTGTGCGGGACGGCATCCTGAAGTCGCCCCCCATCCAACCCCATTCCCCCCAGCCGCGCGTTGAACCGTCCAACCTCCCGCTGGAGCAGTCCGATGCCCCTCGTCCGCCGCGTGATTCCAACCGTACTGGCCTTGCTGCTCTGCGCTGTCGCCGGGGTTGCCCAGGCGCAGTCCTCCAGGGCCGTCCGGCCCGTCCGGTCGGTGCCACTACTGCAGGTTGCCGGCGCCGAGCAGCCCATCGCGCTGCGCCAGGCTCGCATCGAAGGCGACATCCAGGCCGGCATCGCCCAGACCCGCATCACCCTGGAGTTCCACAATCCGAACCGTCGGGTGCTGGAAGGGGAGTTGCAGTTCCCGTTGGCCGAGGGCCAGCAGATCACCGGGTTTGCCCTGGATATCGGCGGCGAACTGCGCGAGGCGGTGCCGGTGCCCAAGGACCGCGGCCGCCAGGTCTTCGAGGAGATCGCCCGCCGTGGCGTCGACCCCGGTCTGCTGGAGCAGACGGCGGGCAACCAGTTCCGCCTGCGCATCTACCCGCTACCGGCCGGTGGCAGTCGCCGCGTGCAGCTGGTGCTGCGCGAGCCGCTGGCCTTCTCGGGCCAGGGCTGGCGGTGGACGCTGCCGCTGCAGTTCGCCGCAGGTGCCGCCTCGGTTGCAGTGAAGGTGCAGGCGCCGGGGGCGATGGCCGCAGGTACCGCACCGTTCCAGATCACGGCGGGCCGGCTGCAATGGCAGGGCCAGGGTTCGCAGCTGCCGCCACAGCTGCAATGGACCCTGCCGGCCGAAAGAAAGCCGCAGGTGCAGGTGGCACCGTGGCAGGACGGCCACTATCTGCTGGCGCAGCTGCCGGTGCCGGTCAGCGGTACTTCCCGCACGCCGCCGAGCGAGGTCGGCCTGCTGTGGGACGGTTCGGGTTCCTCCGGCCGGCGCGACCGCGCGCGTGAGTTCGCGTTGCTGGATCGCTACTTCGCCGCGATGGGCAACGGCACGGTCGCGTTGACTGTGCTGCGCGACTGTGCCGAGCCGGTGGGCCGCTTCCGTATCCGCGCAGGCAACTGGAGCGAGCTGCGCGCGGCTTTGCAGGCGGTGCGCCCGGACGGTGCCAGTGCGCTGGCCCAGTGGCAGCCGCAGCAGAGCGTGAAGGAGTACCTGCTGGTCAGCGACGGCCTGCTGAGCTACGGGCCGGAGCAGCTGCCAGCGATGGCGCCGGATCAGCGCCTGTTTGCCGTCAGCAGCGCCGGTGCCCGCACCGACAGCACGCGCCTGCGCGGCTGGAGCGAAGCGCACGGTGGCCGCTTCGTCGCCCTGGAGGCCGACGTCGATGCTGCCGCGCGCGCACTGCTGTCCGCACCGCTGGATGTACAGGTCGACGCGGGGCGTGGCGTGCAGGATGTGGTGATTGATCGTCGCAGCGAAGCCGAAGGCTGGCTGTGGCTGCATGCCCGGCTGGCGGCTGACGGTGTGCCGATGCGGGTCCGTGTCGGTGCCGGTGATTGGCAGGCATTGCCAGCAACGCAGAAAGGCGATGACGGTGAATTGCTTGCGGGGCTGTGGGCACAGGCACGCCTGCAACAGCTGGCCGCCGATCGTCGCGGCAATCGCGAGGAAATGCAGCGCCTGTCGCAGCAGTTCGGCCTGGTCGGGCCGGATACCTCACTGATCGTGCTGGAAACGCTGGAGGACTACCTGCGCTATGCGATTCGTCCGTCCGGAAAGCTGCGCGCCGAGTATGACGCCCGCTTCGCGCGGCAGGTGAGCGACCGTGCCGCTGCCGATCGCGAGCGTCTGGACGAGGTTGCTGAACGTTGGAAGGAGCGCCAGCAATGGTGGAGCCGCAGCTGGCCGAAGGATGCGCCGCCGCAGTTGAAGGGCAGGGCACTGGAAGTGGCGTCCGCAGATTACGCGATGGAATCGGCGCCGATGGCGATGTTGGCTGCGCCTGCACCAGCGGCTCCGCCTGCACCAGCGGCTCCGCCTGCACCGATGGCGGCGGCCGAACAGCGCAGAGAGGCCGGCAGCGCGCGCGCGCGCCGCTCCGTGCCCGCGGCGAACCAGGCGCTCGACGCGGTGGTGGTCACCGGTTCGGCCATCGATCAAGCGGGGCCCGCCAACGAGGGCGAGCTCGGCATCCAGCTGGCCGCATGGCAGCCGGATTCAGCGATCGCCCGCCGCCTGCGCCAGGGACCTGCCTCGCGGTTGTATGACCGCTACCTGGCCGAACGTGAGGCACATGCGGACAGCAGTGCGTTCTTCCTGGATGTGGCCGACCTGCTGCTGGAGCAGGGCCAGCGCGAGCTGGCGCTGCGCGTGCTGTCGAACCTGGCCGAGATGGACCTGGACAACCGCCACCTGCTGCGCGTGCTCGGCTACCGGCTGATGCAGGCCGACGCGCCCGCACTGGCGGTGCCGGTGTTCGAACAGGTGCTGGCGATGGGCCAGGAAGAACCGCAGAGTTTCCGTGACCTCGGCCTGGCGCTGGCCGCCGCCGGCAAGCCGCAGCAGGCGATGGCGCCGCTGTACCAGGTGGTGGTGCGGCCGTGGGACAACCGTTTTGATGGTATTGCGCTGATCGCGCTGGACGAATTGACCAACCTGGTATCACGCAGCCGCCCGATGCTGGACACCACGGGCATCGACCCGCGCCTGCTGCAGGCGATGCCGCTGGACCTGCGCGTGGTGCTGGCCTGGGATGCCGACAACAGCGACATGGACCTGTGGGTGACCGACCCGAACGGCGAGCGCGCGTACTACGGCAACCGCCTGACCTACCAGGGCGGGCAGATGTCGCAGGACTTCACCGGTGGCTACGGCCCGGAGCAGTTCTCGCTGCGCAACGCCAGGCCCGGCAGGTACAAGGTGGAGGCGAACTACTTCGGCAGCCGCCAGCAGCTGGTGACCGGCGCGACGACCCTGATGCTGCGCCTGACCACCCACTGGGGCACGCCGAAGCAGAAGGACCAGATGGTCACGATGCGGCTGAAGGACCGCGCCGAGACCGTGCTGGTGGGTGAGTTCACGGTGGAATGAGTCACCCTGGGCCGATGCGGAGCCGAGCAGGGGCTCGGCTCTATGAGGCCGCCGTCGCGGCGTGTACGGTCGGCAATGATCGTGGCTCGGCACGCAGACCGAACAGTGGGCGCAGCCAGCGCACGCGACGGATCAGCAGCTCGTGGATCAACAGGCAGCCGCCCACGGTGCCGCCGAGCAGCAGCGCCGGCTCGGTCCACGCGCCAAGCTGCAGCGGCTTGAGCCAGAACAGCAGCACGATGATCAGGCTCTGGTGCAGCATGTACCAGGGATAGATCGCCTCGGTGCAATACGGCAGCCAGCGGAACGGGCGGTCGAGGAAGACCTTGCCCCAGCCCAGGATGGCCAGCAGCGCGGTCCAGACGTACAGCGACTGGCTGGTCCGGACCTGCAGGTCCCAGAACGGCTCGGGCCACTGCCGCAGCGGCGAGTCGGCCGGCAGCACCTGGCCGAGGATGCGCAGGCCCATGTACCAGCCGACGGCGGCCAGCGCCAGCCACAGCGTGGTGCGGCGCAGGGCAACCACCCGTTCCCAGAACACGGGTTCGCGACCGAGCAGGTAACCGGCCAGGAACACCGTGGCGTACTTCGCGTGCTGGTACCAGTCGCCGAGCAGGGCATTGGTGGAGGGGTAGATGGGCTCCAGCCAGACCACCCAGGCCAGCAGCAGCACGAACGGAATGCCGATCAGCAGCCAGCCCGACGCCGCAACGCGGGCCATGGCGCGGCGCACCGGCGCGCGCGCCAGCAGCGGCATCAGCAGGGCCAGCGCCAGCGTGTAGTTCCACAGGTAGGCCAGGTACCACAGGTGGTTCCAGGTGATGCCGTACTGCCAACCGGCAAAACTGCCTTCCGGCCACGGCCGGACCTGCCAGTAGCGTAGCAGGAAGGGGCCGAAGCCCGGCGAGACATGGCCGTTGGCCACCCCTTCGCAGTAGGGTTGGATCGGTACGATGATGAACATGCCGAACAGCAAGGGCAGCAGCAGCCGCCACGTGCGCAGGCCTGCAAAGCGCAGCAGCCTGCCTTCCGGCCGCATCAATGCAATGGCGATGCCCGAGATCAGGAACAGCAGCGACATCCGCCAGCGGTTGACGAACACCATCGGCCACTGCAGCCATTCGGCGGCATGTACGCTCTTGAGGTGGAAGCCCCAGTCGTCCACGTAGGCCATGCCGGTGTGGTAGAGGATCAACAGGGCGAAGGCGAACACCCGCAGGGCGTCGATGTCGTGGCGTCGGTTCATGGGTAGGCCGGGCAGGGAGGTCAGGCCACGGTGAGCGCCGCCACGCGCTGTGACCATGGCGCTGGGCCCGCCGGTACCGCCAAGGTGACCAATGGCGGGCGGCGGGGGACCAGTGGAGCCGCTACCCTCGGCCCCTTGAGGCACGCTGGAGCACCGCAACGAGATGGATGCAGGAATGGCACAGGGGCGCCCGACGCGCTGGCGTACGTCAACCCGCATTCTGGTATGGACCGCGATCCTGTCAGTTTCAGCGGTGAGCAATGCGCTGGTGGAGGTGATGGACGCAGGGCGCCGGGGCGCGGATCTGCGCCTGTGGGAGCCACTGATCTGGGAGTTCAGCAGCCTGAGCCTGATCCTGGCGACCCTGCCGCTGCTGTGGTGGGGGTGCGAGCGCTGGCCCCTGCATGCCGATACCTGGCGCCGGCGGTTACCGTTGTACCTGCTGGCCAGCGTGGGCTGGTCGCTGCTTCACGTAGTGGGAATGATGCTGGTCCGGCACCTGGCCTACGCGGCAGTGGGCTATCGCTACCAGGACGATGCCGGCTGGCTGGAGCGCTTTGCCTACGAATACCTGAAGGATGTGCGTACGTTTGCGCTGTTCGTGGCGCTGGAGCACCTGGCCAGCTGGCTTGGGCGGCGGCGCCAGGGCGAGGCGAGCCTGCTGGCCGAGCCTGACGTTGGCGTCCCGGTGGAGCCGGTCGAGCGCCCGCAGCACTTCCTGGTGCGCAAGCTGGGCAAGGAGTTCCTGGTGGCCACCGAAGACGTCGAATACGCCCAGGCGGCAGGCAACTACGTGAACCTTCACGTGCGTGGCCATGATTACCCGCTGCGGATCACCATGTCGGTGCTGGAGCAGCGGCTGGACCCGGGCGTGTTTCTACGCCCGCATCGCAGCTGGATGATCAATCGTGGCCAGTTGCGCTCGATCGAGCCACTGGAGGGCGGCGAGGCGCTGCTCCACATGGCCGATGGCGTCAAAGTACCGTGCAGTAGACGACAGCTGCCCCAACTCCGGCTCGCCCTGGCGGGCGGGTGAGGGGGGGGGGGGGGGGGGGGGG
>NZ_JAPTFX010000082.1:0-19977 GCF_030985895.1 Stenotrophomonas sp. Sm6012
GCCCCCCCCCCCCCAACCAGGACCCGCGCGACGGCCAGAAGCTGGCAAGCAAAAAGGCCGGGGTCTCCCCCGGCCTTTTCGTTTCAACCCGTGACGCCGATCAGGCGATCGCTTCCTGGTAACGGCGCTCGACTTCGTTCCAGTCGATCACGTTGAAGAACGCACCGATGTATTCCGGACGGCGGTTCTGGTACTTCAGGTAGTACGCGTGTTCCCACACGTCCAGGCCGAGGATGGGGGTGTTGCCTTCCATCAGCGGGCTGTCCTGGTTGCCGGTGCTCTCGACCACGACCTTCTTGTCCGGGGTGACGCTCAGCCATGCCCAGCCGCTGCCGAAACGGGTCAGCGCAGCCTTGGTGAAGGCATCCTTGAACTTGTCAAAGCCGCCCAGGTCCTTGTCGATGGCCTTGGCCACGTCGCCCCCCGGGTTGCCGCCGGCATTCGGCGCCATCACGGTCCAGAACAGCGAGTGGTTGGCATGGCCACCCCCGTTGTTGCGCACCGGGCCCTGCAGGTTCTCCGGCAGCGACTTGAGCTTCTTCACCAGCTCTTCGACCGGCAGGTCAGCGTACTCGGTGCCTTCCAGCGCCGCGTTGACGTTGTTGATGTAGGTCTGGTGATGCTTGGTGTGATGGATTTCCATCGTCGCCGCATCGATATGCGGTTCCAGCGCGTCGTAGGCGTAGGACAGCTTGGGCAGGGTGTAGGCCATGATGCATCTCCTGATTGCGAGGGCACCCGACGGTGTCGGGCAGTGCGCGGTGAATGATGGGGACAGACAGTAAGATTACCAAGGGGGATGTAAAGGAAATTGCGTCCTGCCGGTGAGCATGCCGGCAATTGTTACGCAGCGGTGACGCTGCACGTTCCTCATGCCCCATGCAGCGCGCAGGCGTTACAGTGCATGCCTCGCCCTCGCCTGCCCGTGCCCATGCGCAACCCCCGGCTGCTGATCACCGCCATCGCCCTGCTGCTGCTCGGCCTGGTCGCCAACCACTTCATGCAGCGTGCGCCAGCGCCGCAGTTCGCGCCCGAGCTGCAGGGCGCGCCTGCCGCGCAGGCCCCGGCCACGCCGGCAGCCCGCACCGATGGCGGGTTGCCCGCGTTCCTGCCCGCCGAGGCGCGCCAGACCATCGCACTGATACAGCGTGGTGGTCCGTTCCCGCATCGCCAGGACGGCAGCACCTTCGGCAACCGCGAGCAGCAGCTGCCGCAGCGCGCGCGCGGCTACTACCGCGAATACACCGTCGACACGCCCGGCGCACGCACCCGTGGCACACGCCGCATCGTCACCGGTGGCGATCCGCCGGAGGCGTGGTACTACACCGACGACCACTATGAATCGTTCCGCAGCTTCACCGTACCGGCCCAGGGAGCGCAGTGATGAGCCACGATGATTTCGGCCTCGGCCTGCATGACATCAACAATGCCGGCGTCTACGCCATCGACAGCGACGACATCGACGCGCTGGCCGCGGCGATGCGCGATGCCGGCCTGAAGGTGATCCGCATCGATCTGGAAGGCGTGGCCGACAAGCGCACCCTGCTGGCACGATTGGCCGCGCAGCTGGATTTCCCGGCGGGGTTCGGCGGCAACTGGGATGCGTTGTCGGACAACCTGCGCGACCTGCAATGGCTGCCAGCCAACGGCTACGCGCTGTTCCTGGCCGACGTCGACGCGCTGCGTGCCGGCACGCAAAAGGAGTTGGACACCCTGCTGGACGTGATGGACGAAACCAGCCGCGACTGGGTTGGCCGTGACGTGCCGTTCTGGGTGTTCCTGTCGCAGAGCGCGTGAGGTCACTGCCCTGGTGGATGCCGACCTTGGTCGGCATGCGCTGATGCCTTGGTAGAGGCCGACCTTGGTCGGCATGCGTGCTCCGGTAGAGGCCGACCTTGGTCGGCGTTTCTGTGCCAACCAAGGTTGGCACCTACCAAAGCGCGAGCCGGCCAGCGTGCGGGGCGCGGCCCCCTGCCTAGCGGCTCCCGTTATCTTCCTGCAGCTCTTTCTTGAACGGGATGTCCGGCGGCGGACGCGCCACCGCTGGCTGGTCCTGCATGTTCGGGTTGGTCAGGCCACAGCCACCACCGGCCTGCAGGATCGAGATCACGCAGGAGATCTTCGTGCCGGTGCCCGGCAACGGAATCTCCATCGACTTGATGCCCTTGCGCACCCACTCGGCCAGCAGCGACTCCTGCGGCACCCAGTACTTGTCGAACGAGGTAGGCGTGTAGTCGTACGGCGGCCGCTTCAACCAGGTGCCGGACTGGGCGATGCGCTCCTTGGTCCAGCCATCGTTGGCACCACCCGGTGCGCCCCGTTCGGCGTGCCCGTCGCCCTCCTGCCCCGGCACCCGCACGCTGCCATCGGCATTGAACAGACCACTGCCCTTGCCGGAAGTACTGGCCTGCCGCGCGCCACTGCTGGCACCGTCGCGGTTGCGGCTGGATGCACCCCAGTCATCGCCCTTGGCAGGCGTGGCCCAGTTGCCCGGATCGGGTGCCGGGCGCGCGCCTGCCTGGGCCGGTGCGGTACTGGATGCCGACGTGCGCGCCGTCGTGCTGCTGGCCTGCGCCGCGCTGCTGCTGGCCGCAGGCGCAGCAGTTGCCGCGGGGGCACTGCCACTGGAAAGTGATGGCGCCGCCACTGGTGCCGAGGCGACTTCGCGTTCGCGCACCTGCACGTCACGGCCCACCGGCGCATGTACGGTCGGCTCACGGCCGGCCACGGTCGCCATCCGCACCTGCGGATCGACCACGGCCTGCACCTCGCGTTCGCGTACCTGCAGATCCTGTTGCGGAAGGCGTACCTGCACATCCGCGGTGCGCAGCGGCTGCGGCGCCACCGGGGCGTCGACCGTACTGACTTCGCGCTCCTGTACCTGGATATCACGCAACTGCGGCGTGCGCACCGCGACGGCCGGCGCATGCAGCGGCGTCGGCGCAGCGGGCGCCTGCAGCGGCTGCACGCTGCGCTCGCGCACCGTGGGTGTGGTGTCGCGCGGCACGATGCTGACTTCGGTGCGCGGCACGCTGACCGGCGGCACCACGAAGTCGGTGCTGGCCTCGGCCACCTCGGTGGCCTGCACTGGAGACGGCGGCGGTGCCGCGACCGGCGCGGGTTCGGCTTCAGCCGGCGGCGCAGGCACGCTGGCGGTCGCTGCCGGCGTCGGCATGGGCGCAGGCGCCGACGCTGCGGCGGGTCGCGGTTGCGGTGCGCTGGCGGCGCCCGCCTCGCGGCCGGCCACTACCTGCCCGGCCGGCGCGGCGGCAGCGGCTTCGGCGCCCGGCTGGTCGCCACCGCCTTCCTGGGTAGCGCGGCCGACGAATTCCACCTGCACGCGCTCGCCTTCAGCGCCCTCTTCCTCCGGCGCCGTGGTGCGGATCACCGCCACCCACAGCAGCAGCACGAAGAACAGCAGATGCAACAGCGCGCTGGCCAGAGCCGAGGTCCAGCGCATCCAGCGCTGATCGCGCGGTGCGGCATCCCAGTCCTGCCAGAACAACCGCCGCAGCGCCTGCCACGGGGACAGACGCGGCGATTGCCCGGGCGGCCCGGGCAAGGGACGCGGCAGCAGCACGTCGATGACGTCCCGCGCATGCAGCGGCCGAGGCAACGGAGCGAGCGAGCGCAGCCACAGCGCCCAGCCATACGGCAGGCGCGTGGTTTTCTCCAGGACGGCCCCGGGGGGGGGGCGCGCCAGCAGCAGGTCGATGAGCTGCTCGGCCCGGGTCAGAGGCACGCGTCAGCGATCAGGCGGCGTTGCCGCGAGGGATGTACGGCGCGTGGCCACTGTCGTGGTCGGTCGCATCACGTACAGCGGTCACGCCCGGCACGCGGCCCATCAGGGTCTTCTCGATACCCTGCTTGAGCGTCACGTCGGCCATGCCGCAGCCCTGGCAGCCACCACCGAAGCGCAGCAGCACCACGCCGTCGGCCGAGACTTCCTGCACGGCCACCTTGCCGCCATGCGAGGCCAGCTGCGGATTGATTTCGTTCTCGACCACCCAGTGCACGCGCTCGACCAGCGAGGCGGCATCGCCGGGCGCTTCGCCCTTGATGCGCGGCGCCTTGATGGTCAGCTGCTGGGCGCCGGCGGTACCGGCGACGATGTCGATCTCGGCGCCATCGAGCCAGCCGACGCTGCTGGCATCGACATAGAGGGTGAAACCATCGCAGTCGACCGCCCACTCGTCGCCGAGCAGGTCGGTCGGCTCGGCGAATTCCAGCCGGGCATCGGCGCGCGGTGTACCAGGATCGACCGCGCTCAGGCGCACGCCCATGCCGGGCACGCCCTCGCGTTCGATCAACTTGCGGAAATGGGTCTGGGCAGTGTCGGAGATCTGGATCATCAGGCTATTCTAGCCAAGTAAGCGTCAGCCGCTCATTCGGTTTATACACCGTCCGGCGCATTGTTCAGTCAACACGAGGTGGAGATTCCCATGGCCGACCTGATTCCACTGGCCCAGGCCCGTTGCGTGCCGCGCAAAGGCAGCGACCACAAGCTCGGCGAAGCCCGCCTGGCTGAACTGCTGCCGCAGATTCCCGGCTGGGAGCTGAGCGAGGGCGGCCAGGCCCTGTCGCGCACCTTCCGCTTCAAGGATTACTACGCCACCATGGCCTTCGTGAACGCGCTGGCCTGGATCGCCCACCGCGAGGACCACCATCCAGACCTCGGTGTGCACTACGACCGCGCGGTCGTGCGCTTCTCCACCCACGACGTGGGCGGCCTGAGCGAGAACGACTTCATCTGCGCGGCAAAGACTTCGGCCCTGACGGAGCAACTGCCATGAACGTACGCCTGCTGAGCCTGTCCCTGTTCGCTGCGACCGGCCTGGCCGGCTGCGGCGCGTCCGAGCCGCCGGCACCGCCACCGCCGCCACCGACCGAAGTGGCCGCGGTAAAGACGCCGCCGCCGCAGTACCCGCTGGAACTGGCCTGCATGGGCGTGGGCGGCACCAGCACCTTCAAGGTCACCATCGGTACCGACGGCAAGCCG
This sequence comes from Stenotrophomonas sp. Sm6012, assembly GCF_030985895.1. Taxonomy (NCBI): domain Bacteria; kingdom Pseudomonadati; phylum Pseudomonadota; class Gammaproteobacteria; order Lysobacterales; family Lysobacteraceae; genus Stenotrophomonas; species Stenotrophomonas sp. Sm6012. The sequence continues at coordinate 5,000 of NZ_JAPTFX010000082.1, forward strand.
AGCGAGGTCGCCCTGCTGACCGGCGCCGGCAACCCGCAGCTGGACGAGCTGGCCAAGGCCGCCGTGCAGGGCTGGCAGTTCAATGCCGCCACCCGCAACGGCCAGCCGGTGCCGGCCACCATCCAGGTGCCGGTCAGCTTCAACCCGCCGCAGCCGAAGCCGGACCAGTGCTTCGCCATCGAAGAACGCCTGCGCCGCGGCGGTTGATCACGCGCGCCCCGACGAGGCCAGCCGACGCCCGCCTCACCCTCGCCGCCCCGGCCTTGCCCGGGGCGGTTGTCTATTGACCAGGATCGCGTCGGTACATGCTGCAGATTCCCCCCGAAAACGTCTGGATCGCGCTCGCGGTCACCCTCGCGGCCGGTCTTGCCACCGCCATCGGCAGCCTGCTGGTGCTGTTCTCGCGCCGGCCCAATCCGCGCCTGCTGGCCTTCGGCCTGGCCTTCGCCGGCGGCGCCATGGTCTACGTGTCGCTGTCGGAGATCCTCAACAAGTCCATTGCATCCTTCGCGCTGGCCTATGGCGAGCGCACCGGCTTCACCTACGGCACCCTGGCGTTCCTGCTGGGCGTGATCGTGATCGTGCTGATCGACCACTTCATCCCCAACCCGCATGACAGCCTGGACAAGCAGGACCCGGCATTTCGAGAGAACAGCCGCGAGTACCTGAAGCGGGTCGCCCTGCTGACCTCGATCGCCATCACCGCACACAACTTCCCGGAAGGGCTGGCAACGTTCTTCGCGACCCTGGAGAGTCCGTCGGTAGGCATGCCGCTGGCCTTCGCCATCGCCATCCACAACATTCCGGAGGGCATCGCCATTGCGGTGCCGGTGTACTTCGCCACCCAGAACAAGTTCTATGCGTTCAGCGCCAGCCTGCTGTCGGGCCTGGCCGAGCCGGTGGGCGCGGCGCTGGGCTACTGGCTGCTGTCCGGATCGCTGTCGCATGCCACCTTCGGCTGGGTGTTCGGGCTGATTGCCGGTGTGATGGTGTTCCTGGCGCTGGATGAGCTGCTGCCGGCGGCCAAGCGCTATGCGAAGGGCCACGAGACGGTGTACGGGCTGGTGGCAGGCATGGGCACGCTGGCGATCAGCCTGGTGCTGTTCAAGTGGTGAGGAATTCCAGGCCCGCCCCGTAGAGTCGAGCTTGCTCGACTGACATTCCTCGACCGAACAGCAGTCGAGCAAGCTCGACTCTACAAGGGGATACGGCGCGCTGCCTGTCCTGCCTACTTCAGCCGATCCAGCGCCTCGACCAGCTCGTCGGCCAGCGGCGCGTTCAGTACGTACGGGCTCTTGCCGTCGTCCAGTGCGAATTCCAGCGACGCCGCATGCAGGAACAGGCGCTTCAGCCCGATCTGCTCACGAAGCCGCTTGTTGACCGCAGGATCGCCGTATTTGTCGTCACCGGCCACCGGATGCCCCAGGTGCTGGGCATGCACGCGGATCTGGTGGGTGCGGCCGGTCTCGATGCGGACCTCGCAGTACGAATGCCCGCCGCGACGCTCCAGCACGCGGAAGTGGCTGATCGATTCCTTGCCGATCGCGTTGACCTGCACATGGCGCTCGCCGCCCTGGCGCAGGCCCACGTGCAGCGGCGCATCGACCGTCATCACGCCGTCGGGCATGCGCCCGGTCAGCAGGGTCAGGTAGCGCTTGCGGATGCCGGCGCCGTGGTCTTCACGCAGCAGCGCCTGCAGCTCGCTCAGCGCCGAGCGCTTCTTGGCCACGATCAGCAGGCCCGAGGTGTCGCGATCCAACCGGTGGACCAGCTCCAGGGTCTGCCCCGGGCGCAGCGCACGCAGGGTCTCGATGGCGCCGAAACTGATGCCGCTGCCGCCGTGGCTGGCCACGCCGGTGGGCTTGTTCAGGGCCAGCAGGCGGGCATCCTCGAAGACGATGGCCTGCTCCAGCCGTCGCATGAACGCCTCCGGCGGACCGGCCTTGTCTCCCTCTTCGGTGAGACGAACTGGCGGCACACGCACTTCGTCTCCGGCCTCCAGCTTGCGTTCGGCCTTGGCCCGGCCGCCGTTCACCCGCACCTGGCCGCTGCGCACCAGCTTGTAGACCAGGCTGCGCGGGGCACCCTTCAGCTGGCCGAGCAGGAAGTTGTCCAGGCGCTGGCCGGCGCGGTCGGCGGGAACGGTGATCATGCGCACGGAAGGCTTGTCGCCAGCGGGTTTGGTCGGGTCTTGGGCAGTCATCAGGCTGTTTATTCTGTTACACTCGGGGGGCGAGATAAGGGATTGATTTCGTTGGAAGTTACTCAGGGCCAGAAGCCCAGCTTCCGACGAATCCGGCACAGTGCGCGACCACCGCCCGCGGGGCGGCCATGTTAGCGGCTCACCGGCCTTCCCGGCCATCGCCGGATGCCTGACACGCAACCGTGCTGAACATGTCCCGCGTGGCGCTCCAGCCTGGCTGACAGCTGCCTGCGGCCCTGCAACACCCAAAAACCCATAAGAGTGAAGCGCTCCCGCGGCCTGCCGTGGTGTCGTAGCGCTGGAAACCCAAGCCGCCCTCCCCGCGCTTGCGCGAATGGGCGGCGAGCCGTGTCCAGAGGCGAAACCCCATGGCGTTCTGCGCGGTAGCCGCTTGCGAGGAACGCAACAATGAAGCGAATGCTGATCAACGCCACGCAGGCTGAAGAGCTGCGTGTTGCCATCGTGGATGGCCAGTCGTTGTATGACATCGACATCGAACAGCCGTCGAAGGAACAGAAGAAGTCCAACATCTATAAGGGCCGGATCTTCCGCATCGAGCCCTCGCTGGAAGCGGCCTTCGTCGAATACGGTGGTGGCCGCCATGGCTTCCTGCCGCTGAAGGAAATCTCCCGCGACTACTTCCAGGCCGGTGTCGACCACAACAAGGCCGGCATCCGCGAGCTGCTGCGGGAAGGCCAGGAAATCGTCGTCCAGGTGGACAAGGAAGAGCGTGGCAACAAGGGCGCCGCCCTGACCACGTTCATCTCCCTGGCCGGCCGCTACATGGTGCTGATGCCGAACTCGCCGAGCGCGGGCGGTGTCTCCCGTCGCATCGAAGGCGAAGACCGGGCCGCCCTGAAGGACGCCCTGGACAAGCTGAACATCCCCGACGACATGGGCGTGATCATCCGCACCGCCGGCGTCGGCCGCGATGCCGAAGAGCTGCAGTGGGACCTGGACTACCTGCTCAACGTCTGGCGTGCCATCGCCGAGGCCGCGCTGAGCAAGCCGGCCCCGTTCCTGATCTACCAGGAATCGCGCCTGATCGTGCGCGCACTGCGTGACTACCTGCGCGCCGACATCGGCGAGATCCTGGTCGACACCGAGGAGATGTACGAGCACGCCCGCGAGTTCATGCAGCAGGTGATGCCGCAGACCCTGCGCAAGCTCAAGCACTACAAGGACGACATCCCGCTGTTCAACCGCTTCCAGATCGAATCGCAGATCGAAGGCGCCTACGAGCGCAACGTGCGCCTGCCGTCGGGTGGCTCGATCGTGGTCGACCAGACCGAAGCGCTGACCGCGGTCGACGTCAACTCTTCGCGCGCCACCAAGGGCAGCGACATCGAGGACACCGCGTTCCAGACCAACCTGGAAGCGGCCGAGGAAGTGGCCCGCCAGCTGCGCCTGCGCGACCTCGGCGGCCTGGTGGTGATCGACTTCATCGACATGGCCTCCAACAAGCACCAGCGCGAGGTCGAGAACCGCCTGGCCAACGCGCTGAAGTACGACCGCGCGCGCGTGCAGGTCGGCCGCATCTCGCGCTTCGGCCTGCTGGAAATGAGCCGCCAGCGCCTGCGTCCGAGCCTGGGCGAGTCCAGCCAGATCGTCTGCCCGCGCTGCGACGGCCACGGCCGCATGCGCAGCGTCGAGTCGCTGTCGCTGTCGATCATCCGCGTCGCCGAAGAGCATGCGATGAAGGAGAACACCGGGCAGGTGCTGGTACAGGCCCCGGTGGAGATCGCCAACTACCTGCTGAACGAGAAGCGCAGCGCCCTGCGCGAGATCGAGCAGCGCCACGAAGCGCCGATCGTGATCGTCGCCGACGAGCAGCTGCACACCCCGCACTACACCGTCACCCGCCTGCGCGAGAACGAGCTGGGTGAAGAGAGCAACAAGCCCAGCTACCAGCGCGGCACCCCGCGCAAGCTGCCGGTGCACGCCCTGACCAAGGGCCAGCTGAACATCCCGCCGCCGGCGGTGACCCAGGTCAAGCACACCTCCCCCGCCCCGGTGCGCGAGGAAGTGGAGCCGGCCGCGGCCGCTCCGGCCCCGGTCGTGGCCGCGCCGGTGGCGCAGGCTCCGAGCGGTGGCGTGATCGGTTGGCTCAAGCGTGTGTTCGGTGGCGAACCGGCCCCCGCGCCGGCGCCGGCGGCTCCGGCGGCACGCCAGCAGCAGGACGGCGGCCGCAAGGACCGCAACAAGGATCGCAACAAGGACCGCAAGGACCGTCGCGACGAAAACCGTGGCAACGGCGGCAATGGCAACGCGCAGCAGCAGAAGGACGGCGGCAACCGCAAGGACCGCGGCGAGCAGCGCAAGGACGGCCGCAACGGTAACAACGGCAATGCCCAGCAGCAGCCGCAGCAGGGCAAGCAGAAGGAGCCGCAGCAGAAGGATGGCCAGCAGCCGCAGCAGCAGAACAAGCCGCGCAACGAGCAGCAGGGCCAGAACCCGCAGCAGCCGAAGCTGAAGCAGCCGAAGCAGCCGCGCCCGCAGCAGGATGGCGACAAGCCGGCCGAGAGGCCGCAGCGCAACGCCGCCGAGGTCCCGGCCGAAACCATGACTGCGGCTGCAGCCGTGGCCGCCACGGCGGTCGCCGCCAACGTGGTGACTGCGCAGGAAGCGACTGCACCGGTGGCGCCGGTCACCCCGGTGTCCGCCGCTCCGGTGGACGCCGCAGCACCGGTCGAGACCACTGCCAATGCGGCCAGCGAGGCCGAGGTGGTTGCGGTCGCTGCTGAAGAAGCTGCAGCCGACGCCAATGGCGAGCAGGCGGGCGAAGGCGCGACCCGTCGTCGTCGTGGCCGTCGTGGTGGCCGCCGCCGTCGTCGCGGTGGTGCCGAGAACGCTGCCGGCAGCGACGTCCTGGGCGATGACCAGGACGACGGTGACGACGGCGATGACACTGATGTCGCCGAGCCGACCGCTGACAGCACTGCCGGCACCGCGCCGGTCGCTGCTGCGCAGCCGGCTCGTTCGCAGCCGGAGTTCGACTTCGATGATGAAGTCGAGCCCGCCGCTACCGACGCCGCAAAGCCGGTTCGTGCTGCCGCCGCCGTTGCCGCCGCACCGGTTGCCGTGGTGAGCAGCGCTGTGGTCGAAGCCGCCGCCCCGGTCGTGGCCGAGGTGCAGGCTCCGATTGAAGCCGCCACCAAGGCCGAACCGGCACCTTCGCCGGTGCAGACCAGCATGCTCGATGCCATCGACGCTGCGACCCCGGTGCAGCCGGTGGCCGTTACGACTCCGGTGACGGAAGCGGCGCCGGCGGTGGTCGAGGCTGCCCCGGCCGTCGAAGCCGCTCCGGTGGTTGAAGCGAAGCCGGCCGTGGTTGAAACCGCCCCGGTGGTGGTTGAAACCGCCCCGGTGGCGGAAGCCCAGCCGGTGGCCTTCGAGGCTGCCCCGGCGGTGGAGGCCGCTCCGGCGATTGAAGCCAAGTCGGTCGTCGAGACCGCGCCGGTCGCCGAACAGCCGGTCGCGCCGGTGGCGGTCGAGACCGCTCCGGTTGAAACCGCTGCCCCGGTCGCCGAGGCCGTGGTGGCACCGTCGATTGACCCGGTTGCCGATGGTCACACCGACGCTGCGGCCCAGGCTGCCGAAGCCAAGGCTGACGAAGAAGACGAAGAGACCGCCAAGCGCACGCCGCCAGCGAACTGATCGCTCTTTGATCACGTAAAAGCAGAACGGCGGGGATCGATGATCCCCGCCGTTCTTGTTTGTGCGATTTGCGCAGGTTTCGAATTGGTAGAGGCCAACCTTGGTTGGCGCCGTTGATTGAATGCACGCGGACACGCCCGTGCCAACCAAGGTTGGCACCCTCCAGGGCACCACCCGCGCACGGTCACTGCTTTGGTAGAGGCCAACCAGGGTTGGCACCTGCCTAAGCGCGTCTGCGTCAGGGTTTCGGTGCGAACTGCAGGCGGGTCCACACGCCGTAGTGGTCCGAGGCCCAGCGCCCGCTGTCGTCGGGCTGGTCGAACAGCAGCTTTGCCTCGCGCGCAACCATCTCGTCCTGCTGGAAGAAGATGTGGTCGATCCGCGAGGGCGCCTGGTAGTAGTGCCGGTTCAAGGTGCTGACGCCAGCCAGGTCGGTGTTCACGTGCACGCTGCCGTAGCTGTCGCCGTAATGGCTGCGCAGCTCGCTCAGGTCGCCGGCATCCACCAGTGCATTGAAATCGCCCGCGATCACCACCGGCGCACCGGCCGACGTCGTGGTGATGTAGCGCAGCAGGTCCTCCACCTGGCTGCGACGAATGCCTTGGCCACGCTCGTCGTTGCGCTCGTTGAGATGCGTGGCGTAGACATTCACTGGCGTTCCATCGACGTCGATGCGCAGATGGGCGACGGTACGGTAATCGTCCAGCGGCTGCAGCAGATGATCGCCGTGGGCCAGGATCGGACGCCGGGTCAGCAACGCGTTGCCGTAGCGCTTCGGGGCCCCGACCGGATCGGTGGACACGAACACATACCGGTAGCCGAGCTGGCTGGCCAGCCACTGGGCCTGGTTGCGGACATTGCGCCGCTGGATCACCTCCTGCAGGGCAACCGCATCCGGCTGCAGGCGCTTGAGCTCGGCCAGGATGGTGCGGCGACGACTCGGCCAGTCCTCGCGGTCGTGATGCAGATTGAAGGTGACCATGCTCATGCCGGGCGCATTGGCCACCTCAGCCGACGCGGCGGTGGCCGCAGGCTCGATCGCCATCACCACACCCGGCAGCGCCATTGCAATCGCCAGCCCCAGGGCACGCACCGACGTGCGCACCCTCACCCCCTGCTGCTTCATCGTTACTGTCCCTTGCGTTCGGCGCGGCGCACCGCGCTCGGCACGTCGATCTCGACCCGCGCCGGCAGCTGGTGCACGTGCAGTTCCTTGTTGATCCACTCGACCGCTTCACCGTTGACGGTGGCATCGCCCGGATCACCGGCATACGGCCACGGCAGCACCACGCCGCCCACCGGCGGTACCAGGCCCGGCTGCACCTCCAGCGTCAGCTGCTTGTCGCTGCGCTGCAGGCGGTAGTTGAGCTGGCCCTGCGGCGTTCGCAGGCCCTGCACGGCAATGCCCTCGCCCTGCAACCACGCGGCCGGCACACCGGCGGCCAGCACCAGGGCGTCATCCATGTCGCGGTGGTAGGCGAACATGTCCAGCGCCGAGCGCACGAAGTCGGAGGCAACCCAGGCATGCGGCAGGTCACCCACGAAGAACGGCTTGCGCGGCGTGCGTGACACCACTTCGGCCCACTGGTTCCAGGCCTGCGGCGCTCGGTCCTTGAAGAAGAACTCGGTGGCCTGCCAGGCGCGGTCACGCCAGCCCAGGCGCACGAACGCGGCAACGTTGCGCCACTCGTACGGGGTGTAGTCCTTCCACTCCCGCTTGCCATCGCGGCGGGCCACGAATTCGTTCCAATAGCGTTCGAAGGTCGCTTCCAGCGCCTGCTGCGGCAGGCGGCCCTGCTCCCCCCCCGGGGCCAGCGCGATGGTGGTCGAAGTTGCATCGAAATCGCCCAGCTCGGCCGAACCCGGCAGGTAATCGATGGTGTGCTGCTGCATCGCAGACAGCAGCGAGGCCTGCAGGTCATCGCGGAACTGGTCGCGCGATTCAGCGATCTGCATCGCCTCGACCTTGCCCAGCTGGGTCGCCAGAAGTGCAGCGTCCTTGTAACCACGCAGTGCCCAGAAGTTGTCCCAGTACGAATGCATCGGCTTGGCCGAATAGCCTTCGTGGCTGATCGACGCCGGCATCATCCCGTAGAAGGCCGGGTTGCGCGCCCGGTTTTCCTCGGTGCGCTCGCTGGCGCGCAGCTGTTCCATGTAGGTATAGGCGCCCTGCACGTGCGGCCACATCAGTTCGACGAAGGTGCTGTCGCCGGTGTAGCGCCCATATTCGGCAATGCTGTAGATCAGCTCGCCGTGGCTGTCGTTCTCCGGCACCGGGTCGCTGCCGCGCGCATCGACGCAGCACGGCACCTTGCCGTTCTCGAACTGGTACGGCGCGTACCAGTTGATGTAGTCACGCACGGCGTCGCTGCGGCCCATGCGCAGCAGGCCTTCGGAAATCATCGCGCCATCGCGGATCCAGCTGCGCGCGTAGGAACGCGTACCCGGCTGCAGGCGCGGCCCGACGCGCGAGATCAGCATGTGCGCCACCGCGGTACGCAGGGTATCAACCAGCGCCTGGCCGGCCGCCGGCACCTGCAGCGAAACCACGCCCAGCTTCTGTCGCCACTGCTCGGCCACCTGTGCCTGCGCCTTGGCCACGTCCAGCGCCTTGGGCGCCCAGCCACCGGTCTGCGGCAGCACCACCGCCACTTCGCGGCTCTGGCCGGGCTCCAGCTTGATCGTATACATCAGCGCGCCCGACGCCATTCCGGTGCTGTCCTTCACCGCCGTGGTGGCCGGGTACTTGCCAGTGGCCAGGTGCATCGCATCGAGCTTGCCGTCGAACGTGCTGGCAAAGCGCGCGTCCGGCACCTGCAGCGGGTAGATGCGCGGCTCACCGTTGACCCGCACCAGCTGCTCGCCGACATCCAGCGCATCGATGCGGCTGAAGCCGCCGACGGTGTTGAGGAACTGGGTCGGCGGGTTGACCTGCCACGGGCGGATCGCCAGTGCCAGGGTGTACTCATGCGCGACCTTGTCCGGATTGCTCAACCGGTAACGGCCGATCAGCTGCGAGCGCTCCGGCGTGCCCTGCACGAAGCTGGTCACCGCCAGGCCGACCTTCTCGTGTACCCAGTCGACGTTGGCGATCGGCAGATAGTGGTCCTGCAGCGACTGGGTGATGGCCACTTTCGACCAGTCCAGCAGCTTGCCATCGAGGCGGATGAACGGTTCGATGCTGAAGCTGCCCTTGGCCGGCTCCAGTGCGCCGTCCTCACTGATCAGCGCCTGCTCCTGGCCGCCATCGAGGCCCAGCAGGGTCCAGTACGGCTGTTCACCGACATAGGCGCGCGGCAGTGCACCACGCGGCAGGTCGGCAGCCACCGACGACAGGAACGCATTCGGAGTGGCAGCGAAGGCCAGCGGCTTGAGCGCGATGTCACGGATGCCATAGCGCCAGTTCGGGCCATCCTGCAGATCGAAGCGCACGTAGCGTGCGTCGGTATCCGGCAGCGCCAGCCAATCACGGCCACCGGCACCACTGGTCACTTCGCGTACGGTGCGCCAGTCGCGGCCATCTTCCGAGGTGCGCACGGTATAGCGGCGCGCTTCCAGGTCCGGCAGCCAGTCGATCACCGCACCGCCGATCTCGCGGCTCTTGTGCAGGTCCAGGCTGATGGTCTGCTGCTTGACACCCCCGCTGATCCAGAACGTATCGCTCTTGCCGTCGATCATGCGGTCCTGCAGCGCGGTGGCGGTATCGGCGATCACCGATGGCACCAGCGCTGAATCATCCTGCGGCGGCAGGCCCTGCAGGGTCAGCCTGTCGAAGCACACCGTGCCACGCCCGCCGACCTTGCTGTAGATCGTGAACTCGACCGCGGCACTGCGCGCCATCTCCTTCTCGGGCGACGGCCCCCACGCCTTGTCGATCTGGCGGCGGCGGTATTGGACCGGCGTCCACGCCTTGGGGAAGCTGTAGCCGGGACGGTTGACCCACCACACGTTGTCGCCGCTGGCGTCGATCAGCTTGAACTGCAGGTCATTGCCCGGCGAATCACCGCGCAGCTGGAACCCGAAGCGATAGTTGGCCGGGTACTCGATGTTGAGCGCGCGACGAATGCCGACGTAGCCGGAAACCTTGTGGAAATCGTAGTCCAGGCACAGCGCGCGGCCGCCACCGGCACCACTGACCGGGCGCAACGAACCACTGACCTGGTCGGACAGCACCAGTTTCCAGGCACCGATATCGTCGAAATCGTCCAGCACTTTCGGTGCCGGCAGCGCCGGCGGCGCGGCGATCGCCAGGGAGGTCCACAACAGGCCCAGTCCAACGGCGATCGCTCGCTTCATCCTTTGACGCTCCCCAGCAACAGACCTTGGATGTAGTACCGCTGCAGCACCAGGAACAGCGCCAGCACCGGGACCACGGTGACCACCGCGCCGGCCATCATCATTTCCACGTCCATGATGTGTTCGCGCGAGAGGGTGGCCAGTGCCACCGGCAAAGTGTAGTGCTCCTGGTCGGTCAACACGATCAGCGGCCACATGAAATCGTTCCATGCGCCCATGAAGGTGAAGATCGCCAGGGTCACCAGCACCGGCTTGAGCATCGGCAGCACGATCTGGAAGAAGATGCGCAGCTCCCCTGCCCCGTCGATGCGCGCCGCTTCCAGCAGCTCGTCCGGGATCGAACGCGCGTACTGGCGGACCAGGAAGATGCCGAACACGCTGGCCAGCGCCGGCACGATCACGCCGCCGAAGCTGTTGACCAGGCCCAGCTGCTTCATCAGCAGGAAAAGCGGCAGCATCGCCACCTGCGCCGGGATCACCAGCGCGGCCATCAGCACCTGGAACAGGCGCTCGCGGCCGACGAAGTTCAGCTTGGCGAACGCATAGCCGGCCATGGTGTTGAGCAGCAGCGAACCAATCGTGATGCCCAGCGACACCAGCAGGCTGTTGGCGAAGTTGCCGCCCATGCCGGTGCGCGCGAACAGCTCATGGTAGTTGTGCGTGGTGATGCTCGAAGGCAGCAGCGGCGGCGGGAAATGGCTGGCCTCGCCCTGCGGCATGAACGACACCGACACCATCCACAGCAGCGGCGCCAGGCTGACCAGGGCCAGCACCAGCAACGCACCATTGATCATCCACGGGTACCAGCGCGACTGGCCGATTTCACGACTCATACCAACTGCCTCCTGCGGCCGAAACGCAGCATCACGGTGGTCACCGCCAGGATGATCAGGAACAGCAGGAACGCTACCGCGGAGGCGCGTCCCAGGTTCCACCACTTGAAGCCTTCCTCGAACATGAAATACAGCACGCTGACGGTGCTCTGCAGTGGGTCGCCACGGGTCATCACGTAGGGCTCGGCGAACAGCTGGAAGTAGCCGGACACGGTAATGACCCCGACCACCAGCAGCACCGGGCCGAGCATCGGCAGGGTGATGTGCAGGAACTGCTTCCAGCGCGAGGCGCCGTCGATGCGCGCGGCCTCGTACAGGTCATGCGGGATCGCCTGCAGGCCGGCCAGGAAGATCACCATGTTGTAGCCGAAGTTCTTCCACACCGCGAACAGCATGATGGTCGGCATCGCCCAGTTGGGATCGCCCAGCCAGTCGATCGGGCTGATGCCCAGATGGCCCAGTCCGTAGTTCACCAGCCCGTAGCTGGTATGGAACAGGTAGCGCCAGATCACCGCCACCGCCACCAGAGTGGTCACCACCGGGGCGAACAGCGCGGTGCGGAACAGCGCCTTGAAGCGCGCGGCCGGTGCATTGAGCAGCATCGCCGCGCCCAGCGACACGCCGATCGACAACGGCACGCCGATCAGCACGAAGTAGGTGGTGTTCCACAACGACTTCCAGAACATCGGTGTCTGCAGCAGATCGATGTAGTTGCCGAGGCCGACGAAACGCAGGTTGCTGCTGTCGGCCAGCGCGTAGAGGTCGAAGTCGGTCACGCTCAGCGCCAGCGCCGAAGCCACCGGCAGGCCGAAGAACACGCCCAGCACGATCAGCGAGGGGCCGGCAAAGATCCAGCCGGCAAGTGAAGTACGTTTCATTGCGCGCTCCCGGCGGCCACGGCACTGCTCGATTGCGGCGACGGCGCACGCTGCTGCAGGCGTTGTTGTTCATGCATCCAGCGGCGCTTGGCCAGCACCTTGTCCACGCGCTGGTCCAGCTCTTCCACCGCCTTGTCCTGCGGCAGGCCACCGCGCACCACCTTTTCGGTGACGATGCGCATTTCCTGCACGATGCGCTCCCACTCGAGCACCTTCGGCGTCGGCTTGACCCGCTCCAGCTGGTCGCGGAACGCAACCGCCAGCGGATCGTTGGCCAGCGACGGCGCATTCCAGGTACTGCGGCGCGGCGGCAGGTCACCGATGATCGAGTGGAAGCGCGCCTGGATCTGCGGCCGCGACAGGAACTCGATCAGCTTCCACGAGGCTTCCTTCTGCTGCGACTTGCGGAAGATCACCAGGCTGGTGCCACCGGCGATGCCGGCCCCGGGGCCGTCCGGTCCCGGCAATGCGGCGGTACCCCACTGCCCTTCCAGCTCCTTCGGCTGCAGCTTCTTGAACTCACGGATGTTCCAGGGACCGGAGATGTAGAACACATTGAAGCCACGGAAGAACTCGTCCCAGACGTTGGAGATCTGCGTCTCGGACATCTTCGGCGCCCAGCCCTGCTCGAACATGTTGGCGTAGAAGGCCAGCGTGCGGCGGAACCCCGGGCTGGCGAAATTGCCGCGGGTGTCGTCGTCGCGCAGCAGCGGATCGGGCTGCTGCAGCGCCAGCGACAGCTGCTGCTCGAACTCGTTGATCGGCATCAGCACCGCGTAGCGGTTCGGCCCCTGCATCTTCTTGATCGCGGCCATCTGCTCGTCCCACTCCTGCCAGGTGCGCGGCGGATGGTCGTAGCCGGCCTTGGCCAGCAGATCCTTGCGGTAGTAGATCAGGCGGGTATCGACATACCACGGCACGCCGACCAGCTCGCCATGGATCACGTTGGTATCCCAGATGCCCTGGAAGTAGTCCTTCGGGTCCACCACGGACGAACGCTGCACGAACGGCTGCAGCGGCGTCAGCGCGTCGAGTTCGGCGAACTCGGGCACCCAGGTGTTGCCGAGCTGGCATACGTCGGGCAGGCCGTCGGCGGCGAACGCCGTCAGCAGCTTCTCGTGCGCGGCCGTCCAGGGAATGTTCTGCACATCCACCTTGACGCCGGGGTTCTCGGCCTCGAACTCGTGGATCAGCTCGCTGACCACCTCGGCCTCGCGGCCCATCGCCCAGAAGCGCACGGTGGTGGTGCCCGGCTCGGTGCGGGCGCAGCCGGCCACGGCCAGTGCGGCCAGGGCAGGCAGCGCCCAGCGGCGCAGGCGGTCGATCCAGTTCGGCATCGGGTTACTTGCCCTGGCCTGTGGTGCGGTTGGCATTGTTCTTCTGTTCCTGCGCGGCAGCCGCGCGTGATTCGGCGATACCCACCGCGCGTGCCGCCGCGGCCTTTTCGTCCTTCTGCAGTTCAAGCGGCTGGAACGAGCCTTCCGGCGCCAGCCAGCCACCACTGAACCCGGCCCGCTCCAGTCCCTTGCGGATGTACGGGTTCTTCTTCATCACTTCCCAGACGAAATCATTCCGGTAGTTGGCGATCATGGTCAGGATCGGGCCCTGGTCGATGGCGATGTAGTCGCTGGCGACCCAGCCACGATCCGGCACCAGGCGACCGGTCTTGATTGGAATGTCGTAGTTGAAGCTGGGATTGAACGAATCCAGGAAGCCATAGCTGGAATAGATGTAGTCGCCATAGCGCTTGTGCATCTCCAGCGTGGCCGGGATCACCTGCTCGGGCGCGAACACCACCGATGCGATTGCGGCGGTCGGCGCAATGGTGCCGTCATCGAAGTTCTCGCGCAGGCCGGCGCCGCGCGAAGAGTAATGGCGGAACTGGCGCTGCTCGCCGCGGTATTCCTGGGTGGTGTTCTGCGGGCCGTCGCTGGCGGTCAAACCCCACACGTTCTCGCCATAGTCCTTCCACTGCATCGGGTTGGCGATGGCGTACTCACGCTGGGCCAGCGCGGCCGAACGGCTGTTGAGGAAATAGGTGCTGCCGCGCTCGCGCATGTACGCGTCCTGGATGTCACGGAAGTCGATCCAGACGTGGCTGTACTGGTGGCCGAACAGCGGGCCGAAGGACAGGTATTCCTGGCCCTGGTAGACACCCCAGTCGTTGTCGTAGGTCCGCGTCCATACCGTCCAGGCATCCGGGCTCACCGGGTGCGTCGGCGAGCCCAAAGCAAGGATGTAGACCATCATCGCTTCGTTGTAGCCCATCCAGTCGTGGTCGATGAAGCCGCTCTCGGGGAACCAGCCCATCGAGATCAGCGGTGCACGCTGCTGCAGCCACGGCCAGTCGATCTTCCTGTACAGCGTGTCGGCGATCTGGCGGATTTCCTTCTCGCGCGGATCGTCGCCATCGTAGTACGACTGCGCGAACAGCACGCCCATCATCAGCAACGCGGTATCCACCGACGAAAGCTCGACCCAGCTGTCGTAGCGACGGCCTTCCTGCATGTCCAGGAAGTGGTAGTAGAAGCCCTTGTAGCCGGCCTTGCCGGTGCGCTGCGGCCCCATCGGCACGTCGCGGAAGAACTTCAGCGTGGTCAGGGTGCGCTCGATCGCCTGGTTGCGGCTGACCCAGCCGTTCTCGATGCCGATCGGATAGGCGGTCAGCGCGAAGCCGACCGAGGCGATGCTGGCGAACGGCCGCGACGGATAGCGGTCCGGGGTCAGGCCGTTGATCTCGTTGGTGGTGTCCCAGAAGAACTGGAAGGTGCGGCGCTCGATGTCGTCGAACAGCGGCGGCAGCTCCGGCTTCATCGGCCGCGGCGGTGCGTCGGCCTCGATCAGGATCACCGGCGGGCGCGGCTTGGCAGGCTCCTGCTGGGCCGGCTGGCAGGCGGCCACGGCCAGGCTCAACGCTGCGGCGGACAACAGATGGCGTGCCTGCATGGCGCGGTTCCTCCGGTGGTCTGATCGATGGGAAAGCATAACGTCCAATGATCTGAAATCGTTTACAAGGTGCGTTCTTAAAAAACCACGAAAAACGTGGTTTGACACCGCGATCATTGCCCACGCCGCTGCCCCCTGGTCGGCACCGGCGTGGGGGGGGGGCGG